>JAEZAY010000352.1 GCA_023427575.1 Bacteroidota bacterium
TCAATTTTCTTAACGGATTTCTTCCGAGGCCCGGGGGAATACATTTTACCCGGACACCACTGTTCAAGAATTCACAAATCAAGAATTTCTTTTGCATCGGTATCTTCCAGTCTTTCAATTTCAGCAATCAGCCGGCGCTTTAATTCTTCGCGGATCTTGCGGTAGTTTTTATCCTGATAAACATTTTTTAATTCATCCGGGTCTTTTTTTAAATCAAAGAGTTCCCATCCTTCTACTCGTTTATAGAAACGAATGAGTTTATACCGATCGGTTCGGATTCCGAAATGAGGGGAAACTGAATGTTCCTCATTTTCATAATAATGATAATAGATCTGATCCCGGAAGGGGATTTTTTTATCCTGAAACAAGGGCAGAATTGATTTTCCCTGCATTTCGGCGGGAATGGAAACTCCCGCGGCTTCCAGCAAGGTGGGAGCCACGTCAAGATTCAAAACAAAATCATCGATCCTGGTTCCCGCTTTGATTTTCTCCGGGTACCGGATCAAAAATGGCGTCCGGAAAGACTCTTCATACATAAATCTTTTATCGAACCATCCATGTTCACCCAGATAAAAACCCTGATCCGAAAGATAAATAACGATGGTGTTTTTACTCAGGTCATTTTTATCGAGATAGTCCAGCGTTCTTCCGATGTTACGGTCCAGTGAACTGGCGGTTCCAAGATAATCGCGCATATAACGCTGGTATTTCCATTCTACCAGGCTATCACCACGCAGATCTGCTTTTTTGAATTTCTCATGAATGGGTTTATAATAGGCATCGAATTTTTTTCGTTGTTCCCGGTTCATCCGGCTAATATTTCCATCCTTCGTATCCTCTGAAAACATTTTGAGATCGTAATCCAGTAGCATGGTTTTGGAAATACTCATGTCCTGTTGTTTGGCGGCTTCTCTGGTTTGATATTGATCATAAAAATTGGCGGGAAGCGGGAATTGCGACTGGTCAAAAAGCCTGAAATCGCTGGTATCGGGAATCCAGGTACGATGGGTTGCCTTATGACCAATAATCAGGCAAAAAGGTTTTGACTTGTCTCTTTTATCGAGGTAGTCTTCTGCCAGATCTTCGATCAGGTTGGTAACATACCCTTCTTTACGAACCTGGCTTCCATCCATTTTAATAAAATCCGGATTGTAGTAATGGCCCTGGCCAGGAAGGATCTCGAAAAAATCAAAACCCTGGGGCGTGGATCCCAAATGCCATTTGCCAACCCAGGCCGTTTGATACCCGGCATTCTGAAGTCTTTTTACAAACAGATCCTGTGAACCATCAAAAGATGGATTGAGATTATCTTTAAAACCATTCTTATGACTGTACTTCCCGGTAAGAATGGTGGCCCGGCTTGGCCCACAAATCGAATTGGTTACGTATCCGCGGTTCAGGATTGCTCCTTCTCTGGCAATCCGGTCAAGATTGGGAGTGGCCATCAGCTTCGTTCCATAAGCACCAATTGCCTGGAAGGCATGATCATCGGAAATGATTATTACCATATTGGGTTTCTCCTGAGCCCGGCCGAAATAAGGAAGGCAAAGAAGCAGGAGCCAGGTTCTTAAAAGGATTCTCATAAAAATGAAGATATTATTTTCTGTGAAGCAATCAGGGGCCATACTTTAATATGTTTATGCCGGTTTTGTTGCCGGAAATTGGGAACTTTGGCGGTTTATAAACTGCGTATGCCGAGTGAACTGACCCTTGCGACTGTTAACAAAAGAGCTTTATCCGCATTCATTGATTATTTCTGCTATATAATGTTCCATGCCCTGTTTCTGATTCAATTTGGAAAGGAAACTACGGTGGCAGACGGGCGGCCCTCGTATGAACTGGAAGGAGCATTAAATATCATTCCTTTTATAATCTGGATCCTTACGTTTCCGGTTATTGAATCAATGGAAGGAAAAAGCCTGGGCAAAAAGATCTGTAATCTGACGGTTATTAAAAGAGATGGGTCCAGGCTTACGTTTATGGACTGCATGAAGCGGCGGATTTGCGACTGGATAGATTTTGCCATCTTCGGACTCCCCGCAATTATCTGCGCCACCAATACTCCTTTACGCCAAAGGCTTGGGGATATGTGGGCCAAGACGGTTGTTATCGATTCAGTTCCGCCGCGCACGGAATAAAAGCGCTGCAACGCAATCCGGAGTTTGATGGTCTGTTATAGGGTTGGACTGTTTCCGAAATTTTCTACATTGTGTCGTTTATGAATTTACTGAAACTACTGCTGACCTGGATTACAATCCTGATTCCATTTATTGCCCTTTCGCAAACCTGTACGGTGCTGGGTCAGAACCCCGCCACCGCGTTTCCGGTCTGTGGTACTTCGGTGTTTCAGCAAAATAATGTTCCGCTGTGTGGAAACAGAACAGTTCCAAGCACTTGCACCAACGCCGTTTTTTCCGATAAAAACCCTTTCTGGTACAAGTTCACCTGTTACAAATCGGGCACGCTGGGTTTTGTTATTACCCCAAATAATATGGCCGACGATTACGACTGGCAACTGTATGATGTAACCGGGAAAGATTATGATAAAGCCGTTTATTCTGATCCATCTTCCGTAATTGCAAGCAATTGGTCGGGCGATGGCGGACTAACGGGAACATCGGCCAGCGCAGGCAGCCTGGTTGTTTGTGCAGGGTATGGACAGCCCCTGTACAGCCGGATGCCGCAGTTAACCGAAGGAAGGGAATACCTATTGTTGGTGAGCCATTTTACCAATACCCAAAGCGGCTATAAACTGGAGTTTAAAGGTGGCACCGCAAATATTACCGATCCGCTTCCACCGCGGCTCTCAACTGCAACGAGTACCTGCGATGGAACGAAGGCTATGGTAAAGCTGAATAAAAAAATGAAATGCAATAGCCTTGCATCGAATGGTTCTGATTTTGAACTATTCCCTGCTGTGGCCGGTATAAAGTCGGTGGCGGCTCCAGCCTGTACTGGAAGCTTTGATATGGACTCTGTTATCGTTACTTTCGACAAAGCTCTGCCACCGGGCAACTACTCACTGATTGCCAAAACTGGTACAGATGGTAACACCATACTGGATAATTGCCAGATCGGAATTCCTGAAGGCGATAAGACCGATTTTACGGTTTTTCCGATTCAGCCTACTCCGATGGACAGCATCCGGATTCCCGAATGCGCTCCCGTTAAGTTGAATCTCGTATTTCGTTCGCCGTTAAAATGTAGTTCAGTTACGGCTAATGGGTCGGAATTTACAATCAGCGGTCCTTCTGCAGCGGAGGTAACAGGGGCCAGAATTTTGTGCACAAATGAAAGCGGAACCGAACTGGAAATCAGTTTGCGGGCACCGATTAAAAGGGGCGGAATTTATACCCTGGAACTTAAGAATGGAAGCGACGGAAATACATTGCTGGATGAATGCGGTCAGGCAACGCCGGCTGGTTCAAGGCTTGCTTTCCGGATCGCGGACACTGTGAACGCTGATTTTAAGTATCAGATTACCCGCGATTGCGCCATGGATCTGGTGAATTGTTTGCACGATGGTAATAACGGCGTGAATGAGTGGAACTGGACGATTTCCGATGGTAGCAGCGGCCGGATGAATGCGATCAATGGGCGGTTTACAACCGAGGGACCACATTCGATAAAACTCGCGGTTTCCAACGGCATTTGCCGGGATTCATCAGAAGTAATCATGGTTTTTGGTGAGAGGGTGAAGGCTGACTTTGAGGGACCAGAAGTAATTTGTCCAACGGACAATGTGCAGTTTGAGAACAAAAGTACCGGTCCCGTGCTCCGGTATAGCTGGGATTTTGGAAATGGCTCATTTAGCAGTATGGAAACCCCGGCGGCGCAGCGTTTTGTTTCCGGAACCCGGGTGGTTAATTACGATATTAAGCTGGTGGTGGCAGATGGTGAAGGTTGTACCGACACCCTGATTAAAAAAGTGGAAGTGGTTAATAGTTGCGTTATAGCTGTTCCTTCTGCTTTTTCGCCGAATGATGATGGTCGTAACGATAAACTGTTTCCTACCAATGCCTGGAAAGCCACGAACCTGGAGTTCAGGGTTTATAACCGTTACGGACAAATGGTGTTTGAAACAAAAGACTGGACAAAACAATGGGATGGAAGAGTAAATGGTCAGTTACAATCGCCGGGAACCTACGTTTGGATTTTGCAATATACGCTTCGTGATACCGGAACCCGCCATACCAACCGGGGGACAACCGTATTGATCCGATGATTGGAATTTTTTGCTTTACTGATTGGAATGGTTTTTTTACCTGGTGAGAAAACCTTTCAAATATGTTTGTTGCCAAGATCATTCGCCATCGCCATAAATATCATCACTATCTGAATGATGATCTTAAGTCCGTTAAGGAAGAAACTTTTTTTAAAATCGTTTTTTCCCATCCTTCCGAGCTAACCGCATTTCAGGCCTGGTGTGTTGAAAATGGCGGCGAATACGATTATGACAAAGAAAACAGTTGCCAGCGCGGGAAACTTCCCCAGCTTGAGATCTTCAAAGATGAGATTTGCTGGTGCGATATTATGGGATATTATTTATGCCATATTGCCGGATACGCTTTTCATTCCACGATTCATCCCTATAAGGGCGAAGTGTACATAAAACATCACCACTAATCGAAATGCCTTTTTAAGCAAGGTGCAAATGCAGAAACATTGGTGTCCGGTTAATAATTTCAATTTACCTGAAACCTGTATCAACAGTAAGTTAGGAGCAGTCATTGTAAATGACCCCTTCCACTTTTTTTTAGAAAAAAAGTGGAGCAAAAAAATCGGGCTGCGGAATAAATCCTAAAAATTGAAACTTCCGGCTAAATAAAAACAAGTCACAGCGAATAAATATAAC
>JAEZAY010000359.1 GCA_023427575.1 Bacteroidota bacterium
GTTTTAAATAAAATGGGTCCAATGGTCGTTTTTGATTAAAATGACTAAATTGGGTTATGACCCTGGCCCTGATTTCCATATTAATGCTGTTACTAGTACTGGCAGGAATCGCCGTGCGCTTTATGGCGAAAGGAAACGGACCTTATGCCGGATCCTGCAGCAGCAATAATCCCTTATTTCAGAATGAAGGCGGAGTTTGCGGGTTCTGCGGCGCAAGACCCGGCGAAAGATGCAAGGCCTAAGGCTCCATTTCAACAATGCTTTGTAAGGTCTCCGACAAGTAAGTTTTCCATTCCCCCATATCATCGTAAATAAAGAATACCTGCAGGCTCAGATCCTTATTGCGTTTAAGAAAGCGGATTGAGTTTTCCATGCCCATCACCATAAAAGCGGTCGCATACGCATCGGCGCTCATGCAATCATCGGCAAGCACGGTGGCGCTAATAAGATTGTGGGTGGCCGGATATCCGGTTGTTGGATCAACGATATGCGCAAAGCGTTTTCCGTCTTTTATATAAAACCGGCGATAATTGCCGGAAGTGGCCAGCGATTTATGATCGAGGGGAATGATCGCCTGCAAAATTGCAAGCTCTGATTCCGATTCCGAAGGCTTTTCAATTCCCACCTTCCAGGTTTCCTTCTGAGGTTTGCGGCCGGCAGCCCTCACTTCTCCCCCCAATTCTACCAGATAATTGCTGATGCCCCTTGATTCAAGATATCGAGCCAGCAGATCTACCGTATAACCCTGCGCAATCGCATTAAAATCTAGCATTATTTCCGGCCTTTCCTTAATTATTTTTCCATTCACCAGCTTCACCTTTCGATAGCCAACAAAAGGCAGCAGGCTGTTTATTAAGGCCGAATCTACCGATTCCATTTTTTTGAAACCAAAGCCCCAGGCGTTTACAACAGGGGCCACGGTTACATCAAATGCGCCATTCGTTCTGGCCGAAATTTCCGCTGCCCTGGTAAAAACCTCGGTAAAATATTTATCAGCAACTGCATTTGCATCGTTGTTGTTAATGGCGGAAATCAGCGAAGAAGACTGATAGGTGGATAATGACTGATCGACCTTTTTCAAAATGGAATCAAGATCCGGCTGCAGGTTTTCCGCGGATCCTGAATAAAAGGAAATTGTATAACTGGTGCCCTGCGCTTCTCCCGAAAAACGGTTAAATATTGCAGGCTCACTGGCACATGAAATAAGAAATAATAAAAAAAATAGCTGGCTCTGCTTCAAAATAGATGATATTTAAGTGTACCCGATTATTTGTAAAAATGCGATGTTTTCTTCAATACCTTAACCGTCAGTTTAAACAAAACGTGGTTCATACGGCCAGGCTTATCATTGTTTCAATTAGCTACCCATCTGATCGAATCGCTGAAAATCTTTCTTTTTGAAATCTGCCTGAAAAAGGCTAAATTTTGAATGGAACCTTCACTTTAGGAAGGTGCCTTTTTCCAGATCCGGAAAAGTTGTCCCGAACAATTTCCGGAAGATATTTTATAACCTTTAAAATGCAGGTTATGGGAAAAGTAAAAAACATCCTTGAGGGAAAAAGCTCCGAAATTATTTCGGCCCGTCCGGACCAAACGGTGTTTGAAGCTTTGGAAATCATGCTGAATAAAAATGTCAGCGCATTGCTGATCATGGATAACCGCGAGCTTAAGGGAATATTTACGGAAAGGGATTATGCCCGTAAAGTTATACTCCGCGGAAAAGCGTCGCGCGATACGAAGCTGCAGGAAGTGATGACCGAAGCTCCGCTTACAATAGATCCGGCACAGAGCGTTGACGAATGTATGCGTTTAATGACGAGCAAGTTCATCCGCCATTTACCCGTGATCGAAAATGGAGAACTGGTGGGAATTATTTCCATCGGCGACCTGGTTAAACACATTATTGAAGAGCAGAAATATACCATCGAAAATCTGGAACATTATATAACGGGAAGGTAAGCAAACTGCTGCCGTTCATCCTTTTTTAATCCCGGTTTGGACCCGAATTTGCTGCAATAATTTACGTCAACCGATTGTTTCACCATTATTCAATCATTAAAAATTTCAATTATGAAAAAATTAATGCTACTGATGGTTTTTGCCAGTTTGGTAACCACCTACTCCTATTCACAGGACGATAAAAAAATGAAGCACGATAAGATGGAATGGGAGAAGAAGATGAAAGATGATTTAAAACTGACTGCCGAGCAATCTGAAAAATACGATGCCCTGAACAAGGAGTATGGCGACAAAATGAATGCTTTGTCTTCAGATGCATCACTCACTAAAGAAGCTCAGAAAGAACAGAAAATGGCTTTAAAAAAGGAAAAGGAATCCAAATTAATGTCGATCCTGACTCCCGAACAGCAAACCCAGTACAAGGCGATGATGGACAAAAAGAAAAAGGATAAAACTCCTAAAGCAGGATTCTAAAAAATTTTTACGGAATTTCTGAAGGCTGATCAAATTGGGTCAGCCTTTTTATTATAACCATACTGACTAAACCCGACCAGGTCAAAGCTTTTTTTAAGTATCAGCCCCGCGACGAATACCGTGGCTGCAAGAATCAGCAACAAAGCGGGCTTATTTTGTTCCGCCTGTTTGGGCGCCATAAATATCGGATCTGCGCTACCGGTGAGCACCAGGTTCGTCCAATAGTAGGGAAGTTTTTCACCGCCATCGGCTTTTTGTAGATAGTCGAGCCTTGCCTTTTGTAATGCGAGGTCTTTTCTTTCGCCCCGGGCCAGGTATTTATGAAATCCTGAACTGATCTCATAGATAGCCTTTTCATCGGCTTTCCATAAAGTGGCCACCACACTGGGTATGCCGGCGGCAGAAAAACCGCGGGCTAAGCTGTAGATACCTTCCCCTCTTGCGTTTTTGCCTACACTGGTCTGACATGCGCTTAAAACGATCAGGCGCGCAGAACCGTTGCGGAGATATTGCAGTTCAGACAGGCGAATGGTAGAGTCCTGCATGTACAACAAGGGTTCATTCTGCTCGGAATCTGCTTTTGCATGGGAGAAAATATTTACCACCCGGTATTTGCCCAGTTCATTTAAAAAGTTGTTTCGGGTAGCCTGTTTTTTTATAAATAGCTCCGAACTCTCATAATTCTCCGCCGCCCGGGTCAAAAAATGCCCCGACCGGTTTAGGGTGGAAACATGGAGGCCTGCATTAAAAACAACGGGTGCAAAACCCACAAAATTTCCAGCCGGCTTTTGATCAGGGATTTTTTTCAAAAGATAACCGGCGGAATAAACATAGCTGAACGCGTAATCTTCTACCAGCATTTTTTTGCCCGATCGGTCGCGGCAAAGTGATTCAAATGGAAATAAAAACTGATCCGGTGAAATCACAACAGTTCTGGTTTGGATACCGAGGGGTTCAAACAAAAATTTATATACTGTATTGGAAAGTTCTGCATAGCGCGGAAACTGCGCATTCTGTTTTTGTTTATCCGACAGAAAGGCCATCAGTTCATTAAATCTTTCCTGAAACTCCTTCGCGCCCGCTCGTTTGAACATTTCCGTTCCGGAGGATGTTATTCCCAACATATATATCACCGAATCGCCGGTAAAATAGTGCACAAAACTCTGCCGGTTTGCTTTTAGAAATTGCTGCAGTTGATTTATGGAAACAGTATTACCGGCATACTTGTATTGATAATAGACCGGATATCTCTGTTCCAGTACTTTGATATAATCTTCAAAGCGATGTTTCGCTTTCAGCAATGCAATCTGCTTCAATTGCGACTGATCAGTACCGGTAGCCAGGTCCAATTCTCTTTCCGCATTCCGGATCTCCGAGCGAAGTTCTTCTTCCCTTACCAGCTCCGCTTCGGGTAAAAAAACGGCGGAGCCCAATTCATTCAACTTATCACCGAGTATAACCGCGCGGCTGTTTTCCATAAAGCGGAAGGCCAGTTCAGCATTGCCTGATAAAAAACTCGCTTCAATGGCGTTTGTGAAAAATTCATGCGTGCGGTCCCGCCAGAACAATTTGCTTTTCTCTCCGGATTGCTCATGTCGCATGATTGTAACCAGCGAGTCGGTAAGCAAAGCGGTTTCCAAACAACTTTTCAAAAAGCGTTTATCGCCGCTTTTTTTATACAGGCTCAACAGGAGTTCGGTTTTATTGTTCAGCAGCACATGTACGTATTCTTTGCGTGAAAATCCGGAGATCTGTTGCAGAGAAGGATTTTCGTTAATGGAAGCTATCTTCAGGCCGATGCAGGCAAGTGATTTCAGATAATTCCGCTCGGCTGTTTTATAGTCGTTCATCCGGAAAGAAGCGGCGCCCAAATTCAGCCAGGCAAAAGCCAGCCGATCTTCCGATCCCGCTGAATACTGAATGGATCTGCGAAAATATTGACTCGCTAACCTGTAGTTCTTAAACCTGTTAAAAAACAAAGTGCCGTAATCGATGAAATCATCGGCCAGTGAGCCCGGCTCCATACTGTGTTTTCGAAAGTAGATAGCCGAATCAATCAGACTTACAATCTCTTCGTATGGAATCCTGTTTGCAGAGCTCAGGGCCTGAATCTTGTAAGCATTCGCCAGTTCAAAAAAAATATTTTTCCTTTCATCCATTTCGGGATCCGCTCCTTTTTTACCAGGCAAGGCCCTGGCAAGCATCAATGCATTCGAAGCATCGCTGATCGCTTCCTGATACTGACCATTGAACATATAAGCCTGCGCCCGCTGATTCAAAAGAACCAATACCGGATACTGGTCATCAGTTGACCGCAGTTCATTGATAGCAATGGAAGCTTCTTCAGTGCCGCGCTGGTAATCGCCGCTTCTGAAATAAATATTACCTTTTTCGTATCTGGCGGGGAATAAAAAATGCCGGTATTGCGGATACCGTTTCACATATAAGATAGTGCTGTCGTAATACTTCAGGGCTTCCCGGATTAACCCAAGCTGATTGTAAAAAAGCGAGAGATTATTGAAACTTTTTGTTGCCATGGAAGGATCTGCCGCCTCGATACCGGATGTATTGACCCGGATTG
>JAEZAY010000463.1 GCA_023427575.1 Bacteroidota bacterium
GACTGCGCCCATCCTGGTCCGGGTACCCTGAATCCTCTTTGTACCGTTCCCTTTCCAAAAGAAACACTGCCAACAATCACTCCGCGCCGGTAATCCTGGAACGCAGCGGCAAAAATTTCCGAAGCCGAAGCGCTGAGTTCATTCACCAGTACCACTACCGGGCCTTCGTAGGCAAGATCGGGCTTGCGGATATTGGCGATCTCAGGATCCTTGCCCCGCGATTTTACCTGAACAACAGGACCTTCTTTTATAAACAGTCCAACCATCCGGATCACTTCTTCCAGACTGCCACCACCATTATCGCGCACATCAATGATCACCCCTTCTACCGATTCGTTCCGTAGCTTTTCTATTTCCCGCGCAATATCCATTGCGCAGCTGCGGCCGCTTTCATCATCAAAACTGGTGTAAAACTTGGGAAGAAAAACATAACCGATCCGGACCGAATCATCTATCACCGCACTTCGGACAAATGTATCTTCCAACTGAAGCGCATCGCGGGTCAGGGTTACCTTCTTTAATTTGCCATCGGCCTTGCGAAAGGTAATGGTAAGGTTGGTTCCTTTTTTTCCGCGGGTTATTTTAATAATATCGGATATACCCATTCCCACTACATTCCGGGCGGGTTCTTTTTCCTGGGCCAGTTCAACGATCACATCGCCTTTCTCAACCAAACCACTTCGCCAGGCCGGACCGCCGATCATCAGTTCAGCGATCTGCACATTGCCCTGGGTTTCCTGAAGCAAGGCGCCGATGCCATAGTAGATTCCGCTCAGATCTTCTTCGAAGCCGCGTTTTTCAACCGGAAGAAAATAATTAGAATGGGGATCCAACAAATGAATCATGCTGTTCAAAAAGCGTCCGAAATGATCTTCCTGCCGGGCTGATTGTTTCAGTCTTTCGAAGGAGCGATTTTGAATCCGTTCTACCGTTTCACGCGCCTTGCGTCCGGCGGCAGTATCAATCCCTGCTTTCGGATTGATGGTATACGCTGAATCGGTTAGTTCAGCATACTGGTTCAAAACCATATAGGTAAGATACTTTTTCCATTCAGCCTGCTTAGCGCCGGCATTTAGCGGGAAATCCGCACTGTCGCGGTCCGGGATATAGACCCCACTCACCTTCAGGTTAACCGGATTTTTCAGGATCTCCGCCACCATCTTCTGCGATTCTTCCAGCCGGCGTTTATAAAGAGTATCAACTACCTTGAAGAAGTTCAGTTTTTTGCCCCTCAGTTCATCATCGAGCAGCTTTTCAAAACGGGCCAGATTGGTTTTGTCTTCTTTCAAAAAGATCATTTTCCCCGGATCGAGCGACTCAAAGTAAGCATGGAAAAGCCTGGTTGAAAATTCATCGTCGAACATGGGTTCTTCATAATGAACCACTTCAATCATTTTCGCCACATTGTGCGCGATAGCGTCATAATTCCCCTGCACGCCGCTGTTTTGGGCAAAACCGCAGGAATTAAAAAAGGTGAAGATCAGCAAAACACAGATCCGGAGATTACTCATTTTCAGATGTATGGTCGATTTATAAGAAAGGAAAATCCGTAAAAGACAAGTATAATAAATCTTGTTCAGATCTGTTTTAAAAAAGGACAAACGGAATCATAAAACGGATCTCCGGAGCATCTGCGTTCAGGATAAAACGCGATCAGGGAGGATGACCCCTGCCGCGAGTCCCTGCTGACTCAGGGAAAAAGAATACCCGGAAGGCTATTCATAATCCGCCGCGCTGAAAAGGCTGCTGATATCTATGTTACTAAGGTAAGGATCGAGCCGGTCGGTTCCCACGAAATTGGTTACAAAATCAAGTGCATTGGACTTTGCATCGTACCGGATCTCGACATAGAATCCATATAGCTGAAGCAGGATGTACTTGTAATTGTTGTCAACGCGGGAAGAAACTATAGCGCCATGTTTCCAGACAATGTCAATCTGCTGATCATTGTCCAGCCTGTTGAATTGAGAAATGGTCATAGGCATATTTTTCTAATAATCCCCTAAACCATGTACCAACATTTTCAGCCTGTAGCGGGAATCAGAATGGGCAATGATTTCCAATTTTTTTTCAATAGCTGTTTCCTGATACACAATATGGGCAATCTCCTGGTCAGGGCTAACAGGCGTTAGCTTCAGTGCGCTAAATGGAAACACCTATGTCTAACTGAAATGACTAAGCGCAGTGATCCGTAGAAATACGATAAAAAATACGATTCAAAAGTAAATCAGGCAGGTTCATTTTTGGCCCCGATGCCGCTTTCTTTTTTTTCACGGGCGATCAGGATGGGATCTCCAAAAATGTAAAAGAATTTTTTACGAAGGCTTCGGGTGCCCCGGATATCTTTCCACATATCGATATACTCGTGGAAGTTGATATAGATCGGATTGGATTTGTCTTCAAGGCTCGTGGTTATCCCGTATTCCACCTGTTCTTCCTCGGGCTGATAGGTTCCAAACATCCGGTCCCAGATAATAAAGCTGGCGCCATAGTTCTTGTTAATGTATTTTTCCTGCGAGCCATGGTGTACGCGATGATTGGAAGGGGTTGCAAATATGTATTCGATGGCAGGATGCAGTTTCCGGATGTATTCGGTATGAACCCAGAATTGAAAAAGCACCGCGATCTGATTGACCACGAAGAATATAATGGGATGAAATCCAAAAAGCGCTACCGGCAAAAAGAAGATGATCTTGATATGCTGTACCCAGCTTAACCGGAATGAAACGGATAAGTTGTAATGCTCTCCGCTATGATGCACTACGTGGGTGGCCCACCAGAAGCGCTGCTGATGCGAGATGCGATGTGCCCAATAGCTGCAGAAGTCAAAGATGATATAACAGGGAATGAAAGTCCACCATACAAAATGCATCCGCCAGGGAATGAGATTGTAAAACCAGATAATAATTGAAAATAAAGCCAG
>JAEZAY010000493.1 GCA_023427575.1 Bacteroidota bacterium
TCATAGCCCTGCTTTCGATTGCCGCGGTCATCGCCATTTTGATCAGTTTTATGGGCGATTTGTCTACTTATGAAACCCTTGCTTCGGCCCGTCAGAAAGAAGGCAAAACCGTTACCGTAATTGCCCAGCTTGATAAGTCGGTGGCAAAACCCATTGAATATGATCCGGCAAGAAACGCAAATTATACATCCTTTCACGTGGTAGACTCGCTGGGGAACAAAGCCCGGGTGGTTTATCATTTCGAAAAACCCATGGATATGGAAAAGAGCGACCGGATCGTGCTCAAAGGAAAAATGAAAGGGGATATTTTCGAAATCACCAGCAAAGACGGGATCCTTATCAAATGCCCTTCAAAGTATAAAGACGATCCGAAAGCCGCCGAGAACAACCTGAGTCAAAATTAAAATTGAGAGATGAATTATATAGGTGAACACCTTTTGCCGGGGCAGCTCGGTCACTTTTTCCTTGTTCTTTCCCTCGTTTCCTCACTGATCGCTACCATTGCATATTGGAAATCTTCTTTCGCCCTGGTGGATGAAGAAGCAAAAAGCTGGAGAAAGCTTGGCAGAATCGCCTTTCTGATCGATGCCATTTCGGTGGTAATCGTGTTTGTACTGATCTATATTATTATCTCCAATCACTATTTTGAATATTATTATGCCTGGAACCATTCCGACAAATCGCTGGCACCCAAATACCTGATCAGCAGCATCTGGGAAGGGCAGGAGGGAAGTTTTCTGCTCTGGACGGTTTGGCATGGCGTGCTTGGCGCCGTTTTGATTGGTACGGCGAAAAAATGGGAATCGCCGGTAATGGTGGTTTTGAGCCTGGTTCAATTCGTATTGGCAACAATGGTTATCGGTGTGTATGTGTTTGGAGTGAAAATTGGCAGCAACCCATTCCTTTTAACGCGGGAGGTTTTTCAGGACAACCCGGTCTTCAGTCGCCCCGACTATATGATGCATCCCAGTTTGCAGGATGGCAACGGCCTGAATCAGCTATTGCAGAATTACTGGATGGTTATTCACCCCCCGGTTTTGTTCATGGGCTTCGCATCGACTACCATTCCATTTGCTTTTGCCATAGCCGGACTACTGAAAAAAGATTATACCGGCTGGACGAAAGCTGTTCTGCCATGGGCTCTTTTCGCGGGGGCAGCGCTTGGCCTGGGGATCATGATGGGAGCAGCCTGGGCCTATGAATCGCTGAACTTTGGTGGTTACTGGGCATGGGACCCCGTTGAAAACGCCTCGCTGGTTCCCTGGCTGATTTTGATAGCGGGCATCCACACCCTGGTAGTATATAATGCCACCGGGCATTCACTTCGGGCTACCTATATTTTCTTTATCCTCACTTTCCTTTTCATTCTGTACTCCACTTATCTGACCCGTAGTGGCGACCTTCAGGATACATCCGTTCATGCATTCACCGATCTGGGCATGAACTGGCAACTGCGGATTTTTGTTCTGGTATTTCTGCTGCCTTCTTTCTATCTGCTGGCAAAACATTATAAGCGCATTCCTTTTATTGCAAAGGAAGAAAACTCCTACTCCCGGGAGTTCTGGATGTTTATCGGTTCGCTGGTATTATTTCTTTCGGCCGGTTTTATCATCGTGTTTACTTCACTTCCGGTGATCAATAAGATCTTTGGAACCAATTTTACAGTGGGGGAAGATGTTGAATTCTTTTATAACCGGATCCAGATTTTTGTGGCCATCGTTTTGGGTGTATTGACGGCGATTACCCAGTTTTTAAAATACCGCAATACCAGCAAAGCAGAATTTGGGAAGAAGATCCTGATCCCGACATTGATCTCGGTGACAATCTCTGTTCTGATCAGCGTTTTCGGTGATATCAATTACGACAAATTTGGAATTGGCTATCTGGCTGCGATTCATCTGGCCATATTCGCCGGCGTTTACACCGTGGTTGGGAATGCTTCCTATATCTGGGCCGGCCTTGGCGGAAAGTTGAAAGCGGCCGGCGGTTCGGTTGCTCACGTCGGTTTTGGATTGATGATGGTTGGGATCCTGATTTCTTCTTCCAAAAAAGAAGTGCTTTCAGTTAATAAGATCAATCCACTGAATTTTGGACCGGAAGCCAAAGAAAAAGGCTTTGAGAATATGACCCTTTTCCAGGGTGTGCGTACCGATATGGGCAAATATTGGGCAACCTATGAAAAGGATACTTCGGTACAGAATAAAAAACAGATCTATTTCCGGATTAAAATGGAGGAAAAGAACGGAAATGATTCTTTCGTTCTGGTTCCCGACCTGATCAAAAACACGAAAGGACAGGAAAACTATTCCAATAACCCCGATGCAAAACATTACTGGCATAAGGATATCTTCAGTTATATCAATTATGCTTCCGTGATGCAGGAGGGGGAAGATACTTCGCAATTTAAAAGCTCCAGCGTTAAACAGGGCGATACCATTTATTACCAGTCGGGTTATATGGTGCTGGATAAGGTAAGCTTAAACCCCAACAACGAGCGCTATAAATTTACGTCGCGGGATACGGCGCTGATGGCCGAAATCACCATCAAAAGCGTGGATGGAACCACCGAGTTTGCGCGCCCCGTTTACTATGTCAAAAACAACCAGGCAAATTATATTCTGGACACTATTTATTCGCAGGGGCTTGCCATCGGCTTATCCCGGGTGGTGGATGCCAATCATGTAGAAATTAGTGTGAAGGAATCTTCACGCCTGGCGCCTTTTATTGCTTTAAAAGTGCTCAAGTTTCCCTTTATCAACCTCTTATGGCTGGGAATTGTGCTGATGATCGTCGGGTTTGTAATGAGTATTTTCAGAAGGGTTCGGCTTCGCCAGACGCTTACGGCTCGTTAAATCTGAAAAAACGTTTCAAATCCCGGGTTACTTTCGCCGGTTTGGGTAATATAAAATAAAGAATATCGTTATTTTAGCTGACCCTTTTATGAACATGTTCAACCGGCTTATTTTTCGATCTTTAGTGGTGATTGGAATTGTCTGTATCTCAGCGATTCAGCTTCGTGCCCAGGATAATGAAGATATTCCCATGCCCGAATTAGGCCCCAATGACACCATTCCGGTGCCGGCAATACTGCATGGAAAGGAATGGCTGCCGGTTACCAATCTGGAGCATTTCTGGGTAAACGCGAAATATCCCAAACATCTGCTCAAAAAAAAGCAGGAATGGACCCGCTTGCGAAATGCCGTTTACGTTACCTACCCATATGCACGGAAAGCAGGGATCATCATGAATGATATCAACGTGAAACTGGAAGGTGTGGAGAGCAAAAAAGACAGAAAGCGTCTGATTAAATCGCGTGAAAAAGAATTAAAGAAAGAATTTGCCGACCCCCTCCAGGATCTTTCAGTTTATCAGGGGCGGGTATTGATGAAACTTATCAATAGGCAAACCGGTAATAACTGCTATGAGATAATCAAAGAATTTAAAGGCGGCGTTTCAGCCCGGTTCTGGCAAACCGTGGCCTTTGTTTTCGGAAGCAATCTTAAGCAACCCTACGACGCATTGGCGGATGACCGCGAAATTGAACTCATTGTACTGGAAGTGGAGCGAATGTATGGGTATGGCGTTAAGGCCCGGTAAATTCAATTCATATCTGTCCAACCGGCCTTGGTTAAAGAATTCATATCTGTTTTATTGGAAATTCTGGCAGGCAGAATCCCGTTCAAAAAATTGAAACGGAGGGCAGTGGTAATGTGCAAATGTGCCAATGTGCCAATG
>JAEZAY010000243.1 GCA_023427575.1 Bacteroidota bacterium
GAAACAGAATAATTTAAAAGAAAACTCAGGTCTACAACCGGTCGCAGAATTTCTTTATACAGAATTCTTTTTTCAATCAGAATCCGGTACAGTGCGTCATAATCATCTGAAAGGAATTCGTTATCAAGAATGGGAAAGTAAATCAGGAAAGCCAGCAGTGTAAATAATCCGAATCCGAAGAACGGATTTTGCAGTATCCTGTGTTTCATGATTCATACCGGGGTTATTTACCACACGTTTTCCATGCTTTCTTTCGTGTAAGTATAGTTTCTTTCTACAAAATAGGAGGGCGAGCCTTTTTTAAGTTTGATTACATTTCGTTTTCCAAATACCCGCGACATAAAGGCCAGGGGTATTACAAAAATGGCAAATATCAGGGTAAGTAGAACCTTGCTCATCACAAAGCCCATGGCTTCGGCCAGTTTCATCCAGCCATTATGAATCAAACCGGCAAGAGCCGGAATAAATAAACCGATAAAGCCGAGCACAAAGGAAGCAACCAGCATCCATCGGGCCGTTTGAGGCGAACTGTCGTGAATAAACCAGTATACAACGATCAGTGCCAATACCAATACAAGTATCGTTTCGAGAACCTTTTTTCTTTCCATTAAAACAGGGTATAAATAAATGGGGCAATGGCCGAGCTACCGCCTAAAACCAACAGTATTCCTATCAATAGCAAAACAATGATCAATGGAGCGAGCCACCATTTTTTTCTTGCTCTCATAAACGACCAGAGATCTTTCAGAAAATCCATATATAAAACTTTAAACTTTTAATCTAATCTAAGGTAAATTCAGTTTTCCAATCGTCTTTTTCCTTCCATTCAGGCTGTTCTTTTTTGCTGAAAATATAATTTTCAATCACCAGGAAATCCATATCGGTACGCATAAAACACCGGTATGAATCTTCAGGCGTATTGACGATCGGTTCTCCCCGCACATTAAAACTGGTGTTAACGAGCACCGAGTAGCCTGTTTGCTTTTTAAACTCGTTCAGCAGATTCCAGAACCTCGGATTGGTTTCCTTATGAACTGTTTGTAAGCGCGCGGAATAATCGATATGCGTTATGGAGGGAATATCGCTGCGCAAAAAATATAATTTATCGAGCAGCTCTTTCGACTGAAACTCTTTTGGATACGGAATCCGGCGTGAAAGCTTTACCGGCTTCACCAGTAACATATAAGGTGAAATATCATGATGTTCGAAATATTCCGATACATCTTCTACGGGAACGACCGGCGCGAATGGCCTGAATCCTTCCCGGTATTTAATCTTCAGGTTTAATTTTTTCTGCATTTCAGGATTGCGGGCATCGGCAATGATACTCCGCGCTCCCAATGCCCGGGGACCAAATTCCATCCGGCCCTGATGCCATCCCATGATATTTCCTTCAGAGATCAGCTTAGCCACCGTTGCCAGCAACTGGCTCTCATCCGGATAATAAGTAAATGCGGCATCGTATTTACGGGCAATCTTTTCAATATCGGAGCGGTTAAACTCTGTACCTAAATAGGAACCTTTTAAGGCGTCCAGCTTTGCGGGATCAACCGTTCTTGGCTTTTCGAAATAAATATAATGGGCAGCATAGGCGGCACCCAGGGCGCCACCGGCATCACCGGCAGCCGGCTGAACGAAGATCTGTTTAAACAGTTTGGCATCATCCAGTTTGCCTGTTGCCACACAATTGAGCGCAACACCCCCTGCCATGCAGAGGTATTCGGCGCCGGTTAAGCGCTTCGCTTCTTTTCCCAGATTCAGTACGGCTTCCTCCGTTATTTCCTGGATTGCCAGCGCCAGATCACAATGATGCTGTTCCAGCAACGACTCGGAATTACGGCGGGGAAATCCAAACAGTTTCTCCCATTTATCATCATATACCATCCGCAAACCGGTGGCATAGCTGAAATATTCCTGGTTCAGGAAAATTGATCCGTCTTCCTTTAACTCGACAAGATTTTCCCTGATAATTTGAATGTATTTTTTTACCTGATCGGAACCGTGATTGCCATAGGGCGCCAGGCCCATCAATTTGTATTCACCGGAATTCACTTTAAATCCGCAGAAATAGGTGAATGCAGAATACAATAAACCCAAAGAATGGGGGAAATCCAGTTCGCGCAGTATGGTCAGCTTATTGCCTTCACCATAACAGATCGAGGCTGTTGCCCATTCTCCTACCCCATCAATGGTTAGCACGGCGGCATTTTGATAGGAAGATGGGTAAAAAGCGCTGGCCGCATGCGAAAGATGATGCTCGGGAAACAGCAGTTTGACTTTTTTCTTATCTACTTTTTCGATAGAGCCAAGCCCATCCCAGATCATTTTTTTCAGGAACAATTTTTCCCGGATCCAGACGGGCATCGACATCATAAAAGAGCGGAGCCCCTTTGGGGAATAGGCATAATAGGTTTCCAGTAAACGTTCGAATTTCAGGAGGGGCTTATCATAAAAAACAACCGCATCCAGGTCGTTTACCGATTTACCGCTGTACTCGAGGCAAAAGCGGGCAGCATTCACCGGAAAAGATGGATCATGCTTTTTCCGTGTGAACCGCTCTTCCTGAGCGGCGGCAATCACCTCACCGTCTTTTATAATAGCTGCCGCCGAGTCGTGATAAAACGCAGAAATTCCTAAAATGGTCATTAGTTGAAAATTAAGGTATTAACGGAATTCTGGGTTTTATATTGAGGATGGGCTAAAATTCTGAGGCGCAAAACTAAATTTTTTTCCCTTTCATAGCAACACTCATAGCCGTATCCATCACC
>JAEZAY010000509.1 GCA_023427575.1 Bacteroidota bacterium
TCTCTTATCAGTGGAAAAAAATTGATGGGCCCGGACAGTATAATATTACCGATCAAAATAAACCGGTTGCCGAAGTTTTCAACCTGGGATCCGGATTGTATAAGTTCCAACTGGAAACGGTGGACAATGAAGGAGCCCGGTCTTTCGATACCATCCAGATTCGCGAAATGAGTATTGTATTGCCGCTTACCATTAAAAATTTCAACCTGAAAAAAGCGAATATAGGAAACCAGCTGAGCTGGCGAATTGATGCGGAGCACTATCAGGCAAGCTACAAAATAGACAAGAGCCGGGATGGCCAGAACTTTGAAACCATTCAAACCGTTATGGCCGGTTCTTCGGAGACTAACGATAATAGTTACACGTATTTAGACAGGGAAGATACCGGGCTTCTGAGTTACTACCGGATCCGGTATATAATGTCGGATGGAACAGAAATATTTTCAGGGATAATTTCCACCGGATTGCCTGCCAAAACCATCAGTGTAAAATGTTATCCTGTTCCATCAGACAATCTGGTTACCGTTCAGGTAAGCGGATCCCAGATCGGCGAAATCCAAATCCGGCTTATCAATTCAATGGGAAGAGGACTTTCTTCGCAAAAGCACATCGTTAGTTCCGGAAGTTTTACCGGGAGTATTGATATCGGCAGATACCCGGCAGGTATTTATGTAATAGAAATAACCGGTAAAAATCTTCGGCCCATTCAAAAACGGATTATCAGAAATTAACGAAACGGTTTATAAAACGGAAAGGTGGCAAGTGCAAGCATGGGCTTGTCGCCTTCCGTATCACCGTAGCAAAAAATTTCATCATAATTTTCCAGCTGGTATTTTTCCCGAATTCGCCGCACTTTCTCATCGCCGTGGCAATTGATTCCATTCAGCTTACCAGAAATTTTATCGTTGAGGATTTCCATTCTTGTTGCGATCAGCGGAATCTCATTATCCGCGCACCATTTCTGAACCCAATTCTCGGCCGAGGCGGAAACCACCACCAGTTCTGCACCCGCATCTCTCAGTTTCTGAATTTCCTTCAAAGCCTTGGGCCTGATCAATGCGGGAATTTTTTCATCGGCAAAACGGTCGCATAATTTCTGAAACTCCGTCAATGGCGTATTCCGATATAAATGTCCAAGCATTAACTGTTTCACGTATTGACGCGGTACCAGCTTTAATTTGAAAAGCACCAGAACCGGGCTATACAATGCGAATGAGAGATAAAACCTTGTTTTGCCTTTGCTGAACTTAAAAAATTCAAGCATCGTATCTTTTGTAGTGATGGTTCCATCGAAATCAAAAAAGGCAATTCTTCTACTCACAACTTCAATTTTTTAAAAATAAACTCAGGGATCAGTTTTATGATCAGCATGATCCATCTCCAGAACCATTTTGTATAAATAATATTCTTTTTGGAAATTACCCCGTGGTAAATATCGTTCGCCACTTCCGATGGCCTGGCCGTTAAAACTGGCGGAAGTTTCAGGTTTTCTGTCATTGATGTATACACGAAACCAGGAAGCACGGTAAGAACATGTACATTGTGATGAAACAGTTCATTTCGCAGACCCGAGAGATAGGCCGAAAAGCCTGCTTTCGCGCTTCCATAAATGTAGTTGCTTGAACGTCCGCGGTCGCCCGCCACCGAACTAATCCCTACAATGATGCCTTTTTTGCGGCCCCGGTACTCCGAAGCAATCCGGTTGAGGACTGATACAGCACCCGTATAATTTGATTCGATTATCTTAAGAGACTGGTTCCAGTCGCTGATTGCGCCCGGGTTATCACCCAGGTAACCGAATACGCAAATCGTTATATCGGGAAACTCCGGAAGCGATTCGCAAAAATGATCGTGACTGGAAAAATCGCGGGCATCGAATTCAAAAACCGCGCTTTGAATATTATAACGGATCTGCAGATCCGAACTTAGCGGATTCAGCCTTTGCGCATCTCTGGCGGCAAGCTGAAGATTATAACCTTCAGAAGCAAACTTTCGAGCAATTGCAACGGCCATATCGGAAGCTGCTCCAAGAATCAGTACTGTTGCCATTCTATATTATGTTTTTCTCAGCTCAGAAGCAGTCGCTCCGATTGAACAGATGCCATTTTCCCGGAACGGTTGTATTTTTTTACTATTTCTTTAAACTCATTTAATCGCGGGTAACCGGCATTTAAAATTTCGGGCTTCATGCGGGCATCCTTCGACATATACAGCCTGCCATCGTGTTTTAACACCATTGCATCCAGTTCATCCAGAAATTCAAACAGTCCCTCACGCACCGGAAAATCGAGTGCAAGGGTATAGCCTTTTTTTGGAAATGAGATCATGCTTTCCTGATCGCCAAAAGTTTTTAAAACCGCCAGGAATGATCCCGACCCATTCTGGCTGATCCGGGTAAGAATTTCCGACAGCCCCTCCCGCGCCGTTAATGGAATAACAAACTGGTATTGGACAAACCCTTTTTTTCCATAACCACGGTTCCAGTTACTGAAAGCGTCGAGGGGATAAAAAAATGGTTCGTACGGAATAATATTATTGATTTCTTTCTTCAGATTTTTACCATAGTACAAAGCATTAAAAATCTGAATGGTGGTGCGGTTCAGAACCCAGGATGGAAAATTAAAGGGAAAGGGGATTTGTTTATCGGGTGCAAGCTTCAAAGGGGCCTTCTTTTGCGTTTCCGATAAATCTTCCCATTGCGCATGTTCGCCCAGCATCAGAATGCTTCTGCCAAAGTTTTCGCCTTTTTTAAGGCAGTCGATCCAGGCCACAGAGTAGGTACTCGAATTATACCGGTCGAACATCTCCAATATTTCGTTCAGGTTTTTCGCTTTCAGCTGTTTCTGGCGGATATATGAAGTTTCGATCTTTTTCAGGCTGAATTTGACGCGGGTGATCATTCCTGTTAGTCCCATGCCGCCACAGCTTGCTTCAAACAAATCTTCATTTACTGATGCTGAGCAGGTAACAATATGGCCATCAGCCAGCTTCACATCCATATCGATGATATGAGCGGAAAAGGATCCGTCAACATGATGATTTTTTCCGTGTACATCACTGGCTACCGCCCCTCCCACCGTTATAAACTTAGTTCCCGGAGTAACGGGAAGGAACCATCCTTTGGGGACGATCACCTTTAAAATAGCATCCAGCATAATGCCGCTTTCGCATTCGAAAATTCCGGCCCCAGGATCGAATGAAATAATATTATCGAAGCGAAGCGTTGAAATAACGTGAGCGGCCAGGGAAGCATCGCCATAACAGCGGCCATTTCCCCTCGGAATATAAGCGGGAACCGATTCCACCAGCGCATCCAACTGATATTGATAGCGGAAGGTTTTTTCATCCGCTTCAATCACCGGGTAATTCCCCCAATTGGCTATTTTTTTAATCATCGGTCAAAAAAAGTTGAGTCCCTCAGATAAAGGATCACAAAAAAGCTGGCGATCCACAAAACAAGGGTAACCTGAATAAAACGGTCCCTGAAAAGTATTTCGGTGGGCGAACCAGCCTTATTCTGAATAAATGTTATCTGCAAATATCGCATGATGCCGGCTATTACGAAAAGCGAAGTATAATAAAGGCGGTGGCCGAACTTTTCGAAAGTGGGCTCTGAAACGGTATAATTAATATATGAAACGATGATTACCGCACAAATCAGCGAAAGTAGTGTATTCAGGTAATCGAGATTGTAACCTTTCATCGAACGGCGCATATCAGTACCCGTGGCCACCTTCAGAAGTATATCGTCGCGCCTTTTCGCGATCGACATAAATAGCGCCAGCAGGAAGATCATGATTACCAGCCATTCGGTAGCCACCACATCGGCCAGAATGGCCCCGCCTTTCACGCGAAGTACAAAACCGGCCGAGACGATCAGAATATCTACGATCGACATGTTTTTCAGCCCGAAGGAGTACGAAAGATTTAAAAAGTAATAGATGGAAACGATGAAAAGAAATTTGCCGCTTTCATCCACCAGATAGGCGAGAACGGCGCCCATCAATACCAGGATCAGACTAATTAATAGCGCCAGTTTGGGGTTTACCTTTCCGGAAGCCAGGGGCCGGCTTCTTTTTTCCGGGTGTTTGCGGTCGTCTTCCACATCATTATAGTCATTAATGATATAGATACTGCTGGCCAGAAAGCTGAAGGCCAGGAACCCGCCGAAAACATCCAGGGTTCTTTCCGGATCAAAAAATTTTCCTGCGAAGAACATCGGGATGAAAAGAAACAGATTCTTTGCCCAATGTTTTGGCCGCAGCAGTTTAATATGATGCCTCATAATTCTCGAACGGCACAAGATAATGTACAATTCAGTACAACACAATAAATTGATGATTTGCGATCTTTCCTTAATTTGGCGCGGCTAATAACCCCTTTAACCGCAGGCAAGCATGAAAAGATTTATTACCAGTATCGAAATTGCTGCAATTGTTTTACTGGCACTGGTGCCGGTATTTGCCAGTTTTCCCTACCGGATCAATATTTTTTTATCCTGGGAAGGCGCTTACCGGATTTCTGAAGGCCAGTTGCCCTACAGAGATTTCGGAATGCCGGTCGGCTATATGTACTGGGCCATCCCGGCCCTCTTCTTCAAGATCTTCGGCGCACAGCTTATCACTTTAATTAAGGCGCAGGCTTTTATAAATATACTTGCCGGACTGGCTTTCCGGTCAATCTTTAAAACGCTTAAGGTAGATCCTTCGATTCGACTGGCGGGGGTATTGGTTTTTTGCCTCTCCTACTCTTTTCCCAATTTCTGGCACTGGTATAATCATACCGTTATTGTTTACCAGTTGATTTCACTGGCCTTTTTACTGCCTGCGCTGGCCAGCAGCCCGGCACGAAACCGGAATATCTTACTGATCTTATCGGCGGTTTTTCTGTTTTTTTCATTTTTCACCAAACAGGACGGGGGCGGACTGGCCTTACTGATCTGCTATGCCCTGCTGGGCTATGATGCCTGGGTTGAAAAACGATGGAAGCCAGTGGCGGTATTTACGGCGGCACTGGTGATTACCGGACTTGCCATGATTCTTCCCTTCAGCGGCGATCGTTTCGGGTACTGGTTTAATTACGGCCAGGCGCCGCATACATCGCGGATCTCGATTGGCAATATAATTAATGAGTTTCTGGCAGGATCGGCCTGGATCAAGTTTTATCTTTTCGTCATTGGAATGCTGCTGATTTTTTCGTTCCGGAACTTCCGGGCTGCCATTTCCGAAAAAAGATTTGTGTTGCTGAACCTGGTGGTTTTGGGCATATTGGCCGAAGCCAGCATTTTCCAGGTTACCAGCTATGTTCCTGAAAACAACAATATTTTCTTTCACAGCTTTGCGATTATTCTGGTGCTGGTATTGATCCATCGCCTTTTACCACCGGCTGCCGAATGGAAAAAGCTGCTGGTGCTGGGAGCCGGAGTTTTGCTATGGTGGAGCCCGGTATTTTGGAAATATGTTCAGCGTTTCGTTCTTCCCGAAAACGCCGCAGCCTATCAGTACGAAGAACATGCGGGTTACAAATATGCCACCACGGTTGACCGGAATACCTTTATGATTGAACTTGACACCAGCGATATTCCCATGGATCAGTGGCGGACGCCGGCACTAAAATCTTTCGAAAAAATTCTTCTCCCCGGCCCAACAGTAGATGGAATCGAACGGTTTATGGACCGGGAAGACATAAAAAGTGGAAGGGGGGAGCTGAAAGTCCTGAACATGACCGAACTGACGCCGCTGGCCGCCGAACTGCCATATAAACTGGAAACCGGCTCCCATTACCCGCTCTGGTTCCATAAAGGCGTTGGCATGTTTGAAAAAGAAACGGAAATGTTTATTGAGAGAATTAAAAACAATTACTACGATTATGTTCTCTATGAATACATCCCCTATCTGAATAATTTTTATCCATATAAAATCCGGGAGGCTTTGCAGGAATATTATAATCAGGTAGACCTGTTTCCCGCCCCGCGGAAACCAACCAATCATGCCTGGATAGAAATATACCGGAAACCGGAATAGGAATTTGTATCTCGACAAAGTTTGATATTCCGATTGTAGCGGCTCTCAAACAATTTATCTCCCTGAAGCTAATATAAAAATTGATTTCAGGGCTTCGTGGAACAGAGGCGGATTCCGGTTCAGATTCGTTAAAAGCCTTTCTTCATTCGTTTTTTTCTCCTTTTTTCCTTGCCTAATTGAG
>JAEZAY010000512.1 GCA_023427575.1 Bacteroidota bacterium
GAATGGAAATGGCGGCGATGGATGGCTGCGAATTCTGGAATTTCTGCCCGATGGCAAAACGGTACAGGTAAAAACATTTTCGCCGTTTTTTGCGATTTCTCCAACCACACAGCCATTCGCCTGGAGAACGGAAAGCTATGATCAGTTTTCATTTCCTATCGACTAATCAGGAACTTTACTGACAAAACTAAATGCAAGCCTGTATTTAAATCTTGCTGACCAATCAATATAAAACCATTTAATGAACTGGATAATATTAATCCTGGCAGGTTTGTTCGAAATAGGATTTGCATCCTGCCTGGGTAAGGCCAAAGAAGCAAGCGGGATGAATGCTGTGTATTGGTACGGCGGCTTTGTGATTTGTCTTGCTATCAGTATGCTCCTTTTGTTAAAGGCGACGCAAACCCTGCCCATTGGTACCGCCTATGCAGTCTGGACTGGAATTGGCGCCTTTGGAACGGCGCTGATCGGAATTGTTTATTTTAAAGAACCCGCCGATTTCTGGCGAATTCTTTTTCTGACTACCCTGGTAATAAGTGTTATCGGACTCAAATGGGCTTCGAAATAAAATCGTTTCGGCTATACATTCAGGTTATTTCCAGATCTCGTTTACCGGTTCCCCGATCGGGTGGCTGGCCGAATAGGTTTGACCCAGCAGCCGGGCAATGGTTTGGGCAAATTGTTTTTGATAGATCTGCAGATTTATTTTAAGCTCGCCTTTGGCCGCAACTCCGGGTGCTATCAGCGCCAGCCAGATCTCATCGGCTCCGCTTACCTTGCTGCCATGATCGGTCCATTGCTTTTTCACTTTATCACCCCGTCCGTGATCGGTGGTTATTAGCAGCGCGGTTTTGTTTCGATATTGTGGCTGCGATTGAAGATATTCCCAGATTTCGCGGACCCAGCTGTCAAACTGCCTTGCTGCATCGAGGTAAAAACGATATTGACCCGCATGGGCCCATTCATCGGTTTCACCGTATCCTATATAAAGTACTTTTGGTTTTTTATTTTTCAAATAATCCATAGCCGAATAATGAGTGAACATATCCAGGCATTCGGAGCTTTTCCATGGACGGTGAGAGTTCAGCAGCATGGTGTTCAATAGCTTTTGTTCGGCACTCAGATCTTTTCCGGGCACGGTATCGTAAGCCGCTATAACGGGAAATCCGGCGCGGGATTCGGCCAGAATCCGATTGAACGCATGCCAGGCTGTAAATGCCGCCAGTTTTCCTTTAAATGCCTCTTGTTCGTTCAAAAATTCAAGGATGGTTTTATGCGGGTTGTCGGGATGTTCATTGCTATTGATTTTTTCATCCGGAAAACCGGTAAAAATTTCGCTGTAACCGGGATAGGAGAACCAATACGGATTGGAATTGTTTACAAAATTTCCATGCAGACGATTTCCATAAATCTGCCCCTGCTGCTCAATTCCGGACCAGAAAAAAGGCATCAGTTTCTTTCGTCGCTCGCTGGCATTTTCTGACCAATAGTTTGAAAAGATATAGGCGGAATCGCGCTGGTTGAAAGCGGGATTGTTTGCAATGGCCGAATCCATTCCCATAAACAGTTCCTGCCATCGCAATCCGTCGGTCGTAATGATTATCATGTTTTCGGCCTGCTGGGCCAATGCAGGGCGGCCGATAAAAAAGAGAGACAAGAATAGAATTCTCTTCATAAACGAAAATGATTTAAGATGCCATGGCATTGATCAGTAATGCCGGGAACCGGTTAATGACTTCACTTACCCCAGGGGACTAAAGTTTAATCGTGCAGGGGCCGGAGATTCAGATCCTAAAAAATATTGATCCCCGCATGTTTCAATTTTAATTCTGAACTTAAGCATTTTATTGTAAATAAAACAACCGAAATCAGTAACCGAATTTTGATCATTTCGAATGAGCAGCGCTTGTCCAGAGCTCCGAATCTCGGTCGTTGTAACCAACCAGCAGTTTCCCGCTTTTCAAAAGCTGCAATGAACGTACATTGCCCCGCAGTTTCAGCCCACTGATTCTTTGTTCCATATAATCAAAGCCGCCTTTCTCATTTGCCCTAAGCAGAATACCGTGGTTAGCGCTGTAATGACTGAAACGGATCCGGGTCCAGCTATTGTTTCCCGCCAGTAAAAGATCTTTTTTTCCATCGCCGTTTACATCCATAGCGCTGATGGCATAGACCGGCGCGTACTGCGCTTCCAGAGGGATCTGCTTTTTCGAAAACCGGTTGCCCTCATTTACCAGATAAACAGTTTCCAGCAATTCTGCCTTAAGTACCGCGGCATCTTCCAACTGTGCGGATTCAAATATGGTTTGAAGGGTGGCATCCGCATAAGGACCATAGGTTAAAAACTTTTTTTTCAAACCCGGCAACTGATCGGTAAGATCGTCTCGGGAGAGGCAGGGATAAGAAATACCACCGATATAATAACTCATAATCGGATCAATGGAACCGTTTCCATCAAAATCTTTATAATGCATGGTTACCGGTTCTTTTTCCGATGCCCTGAACTGAGCATTTAAACCCAGGTTTCCTATAACCAGGTCGGCATCGCCATCGCCATCAAAATCATCGGCAAAAATCCGGTTCCAAAATCCACTGGAGGCAAAGGAAATATATGCTCCTGAATGATCTTTCAGGGTTCCATTCTCATTCAAATAAGCTTTTATTGGCATCCATTCACCCACGATGACCAGATCGGGAAGCGAGTCCCGGTTCAAATAGATCCAGACCGCATCCGTTACCATTCCGAGATCCGAAGCGGCGGGTAATACGCTTTTTGTTTGATCGGAGAAATTCCCTTTGCCATCATTTAATAAAATCCGGCTTTCCGGCGCCTTAGGATAAAAGCCCGGCACCAGGCGAGATCCAACAAAAAGATCAATCGATCCATCTTTGTTAATATCTGCTGCTTTTACACAGGCCGTTGCCGAAACAAAACCAGGCAATGCATGTTCAGCATATTTGAAATTTCCTTTTCCATCATTCAGATA
>JAEZAY010000525.1 GCA_023427575.1 Bacteroidota bacterium
AGTCTGCACCGGGTGAAGGCTGTACTTTGAAAATTACCGTTCCGCTCAATATTGTTCCGGAATCCGTGGTGGAATAGATTATCATTGCTGTCCGGTAATAATTTTCCTTTCACCCGAAGCATTTATCCATAGTGAATTAGGAGCAGTCATTGTACAAGACCCCTTCTGCTTTTTTTTAGAAAATAAGTGGAGCAAAAAAATCGGGCTCCGGAATAAATCCTAGAAATTGAAACTCCCGGCTAAATAAAAACAAGTCACAGCGACGGAATATAGCCCAGCAGTGGTGGGACTTACGGGCTACAGAACATTTCCGGGCTCTGGTAACAACTGTTTTTATTTTACGCCGTCCGTTTCAATTTTCTTAACGGATATCTTCCGAGGCCCGGAGAATACATTTTACCCGGACACCAATGCAGTTGCCATTATAGAATTAAAATTGTAATCCAAAGCAAGATTATAATTGGATTAATTTTTATAAAAGGCTGCATAACATCCACTAAGAGAAAACAATTATTTCTGAATGTATGAACTCAGGCTCCTTTCTTATAATGTTGAGGCAAATAAACCGGGTTTTATATACCCCTTAGGGAGTTTCGGATTTGATGCACGTTGATCTACGTGGTAAAGATCCCAACACATTTTAGGGAAGATCCTTATCCTTTAGTTTGTGTCTTTCAATTTATTACCTTGGACATTTAATTCTTCATGCACAGGCTCACAATATGAGGGATAACTTTTTTTCGCCACGATCGATCAGGACCAGGCTATTAATTCTTACCAGCACTCTGTTGCTGATTGTTATACTCTGTTTCGGTCTGATTGCCTATCTCGGGATCCGGAATTCGGTGATGGCATCGTCGCGAATAAGGCTGGAAATGTTATCAAAGGAATTTGCAAACATGCTGACCCAAAGTTCAGATGCGCTTGTATTTTCATCGGCAAAGGCAGCCGCTCATTCTTCCATAAAAAATTATCTTCTGAAGCCCGATCCGGACACCCTGATTCAGGTGGAAAAAATATTTACGTCTTTACAGACGGATACCAGTTATGTTGAAATTAGATTATTGGATCCGGCACTTAAAACCATTTTTTCGGTACGAAATGCCGGAATTCCCATTCCTTTTTCAAACGATTCATTGCATTCAGATCTTGCGCTTCTGGCCGGACGTTTAGGTACTATTGGTAAAATGTTTCGGGTAGATACTACCCTTTTTTATCCGGTAATCATACCGGTGAAGAAAGACCAGGAACTACTGGGTTATATTGTAAAATACCGCACCATCGATACCAGACCGGATCGGGTTGCACAGATCTCCGCGCTGATCGGATCGGATGCGAAACTATATGTTGGAAATCTCGATAATTCATTGTGGATGGACCTGGCCCGGGAAGTGGCTGCTCCGGAACTTCAAAATCCCGATAAACGAAATATTGTGGAGTTTAATCGGGGGCAGATTCCGGTATTGGGTTCTGTTCATACTATTGCAACCACGCCCTGGCAGGTTTGTGTGGAATTTGAAAAACCTAAAATAGTAAAGTCTGCCAATGTATTTCTGATCTGGATTTCCATAGCCGGCATAGCCATATTTATCATTGGAATGGCAATTGCCTGGACGATGAGCAAAAACATCATTGATCCTTTAATGAAATTAACAACGGCCAGTACGCAGATCGCTTCCGGTCAGTATTTCAAACCGGTTCAGGTGAACAGAAAGGATGAGATTGGAAAACTGGCCCGCGCTTTTAACGCAATGGCGATAAAGGTTCAGAATTCCAAAAATGAACTGCAGCAAAGAGCGGAGAATTATAAAATGTTATTTGAAAAGAATTCAATGCCCATGTGGATTCTTAAACGCTCTGATTTCAGAATAATAGATGTGAATGAAGCGGCGATCAAAAACTACGGATATTCAAGAAAAGAATTTTTGGATCTGAAATTTGAAGATTTGAATGTTACCGAATCCGGATCTGAAGAAACAAATTCAGAATTGTCATCGGCTCTGCCACTGAGTTCAATTTATAAACATAAAAGAAAAAACGGATCAGAATTTTATGTTGAGTTAAATAAGGATGATCTGAACTATCTCGGGCAGGAAGCCACACTGATGGTGGGGAATGATGTTTCGGAAAAACTTAAAGCCGAAGCTGAACTGGTTAAAAACAAGGTATTGCAACATGAAATTATTACCGAAACAACGATCCAGGTTCAGGAAAAGGAACGAGAAGAATTAGGAAGAGAGCTACATGATAATATCAATCAGATCCTGGCATCCGCCAAATTGTATCTTGAGCTGATCCGTGAAGAAGATATCAGCTTTTTCCCTACCGAAGTGGCGAAGATTTATCATTATGTTTCCATTGCAATAAACCAGATCCGGCAGATTTCGAAACAACTGGTTCCTCCGGCCCTGGATTCCACTTTACAGGAAACCCTGCGTGACCTTACGGAAGAAATTGAATCCGCTTCGCCATTGCGTATTACGCTCGACACCGCCCGATTCGACGAACAAATTCCCGACGAAGGCATCAAGCTAATGATATACCGGATCGTTCAGGAGCAGGTCAACAATATCATTAAACATGCCAGGGCATCCGATGTAAGAATATTGCTGGAAACAGAGTCGGATTCAGTCAATTTGGAAATAAGCGATAACGGCGTGGGTTTTGATCCTGCAAAAAAATCAAAGGGAATCGGATTACGAAACATCGAAAACCGGGTGAAATTTCAAAAGGGATCCATCTCAATTATTTCAGCTCCCGGCCGGGGCTGCACAGTACTGGTTACCGCACCGGTAACGCACCGGATGAAAGGCATTCTCTGAGCCTTCAGGGGATCGTAATAAAAAGCGATTTTCTTTTTATCGGAAGAAGGTTCCGGGTTTTATGGCCCCGGCCTTCGGTATCTTCAACCAGTAAGATTTCTCCCGGACCAAATTGTCTTTTTACGCCAACGGAGGTTTCAATCTCTATTTCGCCATCAAGTAAAACAATATATTGTTTTTGGGGCGCCGTATGAAAATCATAATCGTAATCAGGTTCCACTTCGCGAAATACCAGGTTAGCCACGGCGATCTCCTGCGAGAGGGCACCAATGCTGCCCGCTTTATTTAAAGGTATGTTTAGGTCTTCAAAATGGCTGTCACCATTGGCATCGCTGTAAATTCGCACTATATTGAACATAAAAAGTTTTTTTATACTATCCAATTTTTACGGATGTCATTGTTAGAGATCCTGCGACCGCTTTATCATTAAAAAAAGCGATTTTGTCGCGGGTGCCTTTTGCACCCAATGTGTACAATAAAGGAAGATAATGTTCCGGCGTTGGGATGGCCAGATTTGCTTCTCTACCCAGCCTTTCGTAATGAATCAGCTTTGACATTTCGCCATCCTGAATCAGGTTTTTAAATGTATCATTCATTTTCAGCGCCCAGTCGTACCCAAACCCGGGAACGTTCATTTTATCCCAGGCAATCATCCGTAAGTTATGAACCATATTCCCGCTACCGATAATCAGCACTCCTTTTTTCCGCAACGCATACAATTCACCCGCAAGGTCAAAATGGTATTGAGGCGGTTTTGTATAATCGATGCTTAACTGAAGAACGGGGATATTTGCATCCGGATACATATGGCGGACAACAGTCCAGGCTCCATGATCCAAACCCCAGTCATGATCCTCCTCCACTTTGGTGGAACCAATGATTGAGGCCGTTTCTTTTGCAAGCAGGGGACTTCCCGGAGCATTGTACCGCACATTGTACAGTTCAGCAGGAAAACCTCCAAAATCGTGGATGGTTTTGGGAAAATCCATTGCAGTTATCATTGTTCCCTTGCTTAACCAGTGCGCAGAAACCACCAGCACGGCGGCCGGTACGGGAATTTCTTCCGCCATCTTTTTCCATCCGCGGTTAAATTCATTGTCTTCAATTCCATTCATTGGAGAACCATGCCCGATAAAAAGTACGGGCATCACCGTATCGCTTTGTTCGAGCTCACTGGTGAAGCGATTAAAGGCTGTTAAACTTGTCATACCTGCTACTCCTGTTACAATTGTTTTAATAAAATTTTTTCTTTTCATCATCATTTGCCATTCAAACTGATTAGTGTCGGGTAATAATTTTTTATTCACCCGAGGCCAAGTCGGAAGTCTGGAGTCCTCTTACAAGCTAAAGATCGTTTCCCGGATCTGATAACTGTTTTCACTATCTCCGCGCCCTCGTTTTAAATTTTCACATTTTCATATAATCACATTATCACATTTTCACATCATTGGTGTCCGAGTAAAATGTATTTCCCCGGGCCTCGGAAGAAATCCGTTAAGAAAATTGAAACGGACGGCGTAAAATAAAAACAGTTGTTACCGAAGCTCGGAGATGATCTTT
>JAEZAY010000537.1 GCA_023427575.1 Bacteroidota bacterium
GCATTACTTCACTCATGTAGAGTACCTTGTTCTGATTGTAAGCGCCGTTCACCCGGAAATCAAGCCGCAGATCGCGGTTGAAGCTTTTCTGATACCCAAGCATTACCTCGAAACCTTTGTTTTCAATTTCGCCGGCATTGATCTTCGGGATAATTCCGGAATTGAATACACCGCCGGTTCCAAACATACCTGTTGGAACCAGGCCGGTTGCCGAGATCAGAATATTATCGCGCTTCTCGTAAAACAGGTCTAAATCAAAGCTGAAGTTATTGAAGAGACGGGTTTCCAAACCTATATTATACTTATCCGCCTTTTCCCATCCAAGCTTATCGTTTCCGATTTGTGATTCATAACTTCCGTTCCATAAAGTAAGGAAAGCAAAGCGGGCTCCGTTCATGTTATCATTACCCACCTGGCCATACGAAGCGCGAAGTTTCGCAAATGAAAGCCATGGTGCAGCATCGGCGATAAAATCTTCATTAGACGCTACCCAGCCCACTGATACGGAAGGAAAAAATCCCATTTTATTTCCCGGGGCAAATTGTTCCGAACCATTATAGCCAAAGTTCATTTCGGCCAGATAGGTATTTTTATATCCATAGGTAGCTCTTCCCACCGTTCCAATATAATTGTAAGGCAACTGAATATTTATAGTACGCTGATACCGGTTGAACAATGCCATCGCTGTTATACTGTGATCGCCAAAGCTGCGGGCATAGTTCAGCGATGCATCAATATTCAGCAGATTCCATTGCGACTGAATCTGTGCGTCCTGAAGACTGCTGTTATTATTGGTTCCTGTTGGCTGATAAATTACCTTTTGAGGATCGGTTGGATCTACCCTCGCTTCATAAAGCTGAAAGCTTCTTTGCCGAACCTGCTGATTGATGGATGTTGCATCATAGGAAGCTATTACCCTTGCGGACAATCCCTTCGTAATAAATTCCATTTTTTGTTCTACTCCCAATGAAGCCGTTACCTGGTTTGTCATGGTATTACGGAACCCGGAACGGTTCAGCATTCCATAAGGCACGTTATTGATATTACCACCTTTAAGCGGAGTAGATAACACTTCCCCATCGGGAGTCAGATCGTTGTGATAAATGTTGGGCGTACTCACAAGCGAAGAGATCACCACGGAATAAGCGTTCACATCATTGAGATAACCTCCGTTGAACGGCACTACTACCGGATCATTCTTCTTCTGCATATATCCGCTCACATTTAAAAACATTTTTAATGATGAGTTGATATCAATATCGAAGTTAGAGCGGAAGTTTACGCGGTTTGCTTTTGATTCGGGGCTATAATCATATTCTGAAAACTTTTCTGTTTTGAAAATTCCATCCTGATACAGATATCCTACGGTTGTGAAATAGCGCATTTTTTCAGAGCCGCCGCTAACGTTCACGTTTGCACGACGCATTGGGAAAGCGTCTTTCAGAAATTCTTTCACATAATTCCGGGTAGGATATAATTCCTGGAAATCACCCAAACGGTAATGCTCCAGTGCAACATCATCATAAATAGGATCTCTTCCATTCTGGGCTTCAACCTGATTGCGCAACAGTGCATAATCGTACGCATTCGTCATTTCGGGCAAACGCGTTGGAGCCTGCCAGGACTGCTCGGTTGTTACATCGATAATCGGCTTTCCAACATGACCACGGCGCGTGGTGATCATAATTACACCATTCGCACCGCGCACTCCATACACTGCCGTTGCTGATGCATCTTTAAGAATGGAAATCGTTTCCACTTCGCGGGGATCAAGCGCCATGAAATCACGCTCCACTCCGTCTACAAGGATCAGGGGTTGCTGACCGTTGATAGTGCTTCTGCCACGGATATAAAATTCCATTTGCTCGCCTCCGGGAACGCCGGAACGCTGCAATACGCTAAGACCCGGAAGGCGGCCGGCCAGCGCGATCCCGATATTAGAAGCAGGCGTCTGTTTCAGCGCCGTAGCATTCATTGTTGAAATAGCCGCAACAACACTTACCTTTTTTTGTTGTCCATAACCTACCACTACCACATCAGACAATTCGGAAGCGGATGCTTCCATTCTGATAACCAGTGGCGCCGCACTGTTAACGGATATGGAAACGGGATAATAATTTACGTGGCTGATCGTAATTACATCGTTTATGCTGGCGTTGATCGAAAATTCACCATCGGCACCACTTCTGGTTGAAACGGAACTTCCTTCTACCAAAATGGTTGCACCCACAATCGGGGTGTTTTCAACTGAATCTACCAGACGACCGGTAATAACACTTTGAGCGAATGAACTGGAACTAAAACATAAAGCTGCTGAAATAAATAGAAAGAAGACAAGATAGCGGGTCCGCTTCAAGCAATCGTTTGGCATAACAAAATTATTAGCGTTGATGAATCAGAAATTCTTCAAATTGGAACTAAATGTATAAGAGTATTTTTTCTTTCTTGACCTGACCTATACTGAAAAGAAGAAATTTTATTTTTTTGAAATAAAATTCAGGAAAACAGATCCTGAAAATTTTAAAAAATCCTAAATCCAAATTAAAAATTAAGAAATCCTCAGACGGCCTGTAATCCCCGCCTGCACAAGGTTACAGCGTAACGCCACTTCCTGAAAAAAACAAATTCTGTTTTTTTCCTGGTGAATATAACCTGATTTCGAATGGTAATTTTTATTCAGGAGAAATAGTAATAAAAATTGAGTGAAAACATTTATTGCAACAATAAATCTGTCCTGAGCTGTACTGATTTTTTTTGCTGTACCAGTCTTGCGGAAAAAAATATTTGCAGAAAAACAAAACATTGGTGTCCGGGTAAAATGT
>JAEZAY010000022.1 GCA_023427575.1 Bacteroidota bacterium
CTATTATCCCGTTCAAATGATCCCGCGCGACTTTTTGCTGGTGATCACCACCGTATTGATAATTGCTATGGGAGCCTCCTGGTTTCCCGCAAAAAAAGCAGCGATGCAAACGGTTGAACTCAGAAGCTGAATTCACCCGGATCAAAAAAGATTAATAGTCGCCCAGCGTTTCGGGAACCTGTTCAAGAGCCCGTTTCAGCTGCTCATCGTTGGGAGCAACACCATGCCAGTTATGATCATTTTCCATAAAGTCGATGCCCTTGCCCATAATGGTTTTCATTATTATGGCCACAGGTTTTCCCTTTCCTAATCTCGATTTGGCTTCATTCAGTCCGGCCACAACAGCATCCATGTCATTGCCATCCATTTCCATGGTATCCCAGCCGAAGGCTGCAAATTTCTGGGCTACATCACCCATCCCGATCACTTTATCAGTTGGTCCATCTATTTGCTGACCGTTCAGATCAATGGTGGAAATGAGATTGTCAACCTTATGATGGGTGGCAAACAGGGCTGCTTCCCAGATCTGGCCTTCCTGAAGTTCGCCATCCCCATGGAGCGAAAACACGGTTTGAGGATCGCCATTCAGCTTTTTCGTCAGGGCCGCGCCTATCGCCACGCTCATTCCCTGGCCGAGTGATCCGGATGCGATCCGAATTCCTGGCAGATGCTCATGCGTAGTGGGGTGACCCTGTAACCGGGAATTTATTTTCCTAAAAGTTGCCAGTTCTTTTAAATCAAAATACCCGGCGCGAGCCAAAGTAGAATAATATACCGGAGAGATATGCCCATTCGAAAGAAAAAACAGATCCTCATTTTGGCCATCCATGTTAAAGGCCGGATCATGTTTCATAATGCTAAAATACAGTGCTGTAAAGTATTCCACACATCCGAGCGAGCCGCCGGGATGCCCGCTGGAGCATCCGTGAACCATACGTACAATATCGCGGCGGATTTGTGAAGCAGTTTCTTTGAGATCGGGCATAATAGTTGTTAAATATTGGGCGCAAAACTACATGAATTCTGTTTCAATGATATAGAAGGGTTGTTTTTTTCTTTTCCCACATTTGGGAAAATCCAGATCTGAACACAATAATGTGAGGGGTAAAAAGTTTTTAATCCGGAAACAAAGTTTAATTTGCATCCCGGCCAAATTTAACGTTTTGGTTGGATCCAGTTTTGAATTGAAAATTGAAGAACCAAAAATCGGCTGATGTTTGATGTTTTACTTTCTGTAATTATTTCTTTCACTATTGCTTTTTTCGCCATTCCGGCAATTATGACAGTTGCGGAACGGAAAAAGCTTTTTGACATACCCGACGAACGAAAAATTCATCAGACACCGATTCCTTCGCTGGGGGGACTGGGCATTTTTGCCGGCTTTGTCCTGGCCTGCCTGATCGTTATCCCTTTTCAGATCGCACCCGAATTCCAGTACTTTTTTGCCGCTGCCATCGTCATATTTTTTCTTGGTTTGAAGGATGATATCCTGGTAATCTCACCAATAAAAAAGTTTATTGGTCAGGTGATCGCCGCTTTCCTTATTATATATAAGGGCGGAATCCAGATCGACAGCATGCATGGGTTTATGGGCATTTATGAATTGCCCGAAATGTTCAGCCTGATCCTTACCTATTTTACCGTTATCGTAATCATTAATTCTTTTAACCTGATTGATGGAATTGACGGGCTTGCAGGAACTTTTGGAGTAATGGCCTGCGTTCTGCTTGGTTTGTATTTCCTGCAGGTTAATTATACCGGGTATTCTATTCTGGCTTTTTCGATGGCCGGAAGCATCGCCGCCTTCCTGATCTTCAATTTTCAGCCCGCGAAGATCTTTATGGGGGATACAGGATCGATGCTGATCGGAATGGTATTATCAATACTGGTTATTAAGTTTATCGATATTTCCCAGTTAAATTCAATCAGCTTTCCGGTGAATGCTTCACCGGCAATCGGATTTACCATTTTGATGGTTCCTTTACTGGATACCCTGCGGGTTTTTGCCATCAGAATGTATCACCGCCGTTCACCGTTCAGCCCCGACCGGAATCATGTACATCATCTTCTGCTTGACCGGGGCCTGTCACACCGGGCAATTACGGTTTTGCTGGCTTCTATTAATTTTTTCTTTGTACTGGCAGTGTTTTCTTTCCGCAATACGGTAGGATGCACCTGGCTGATCATTTCGATCATTGCCATATTTTTTGCTGGAATCGCTGCTTTGTATATCGGAAGACCACAGCCCCGCCTGTTTGTTGCAAAAACCTCCGAAAAAGAACATCCCACCACCAAAATTGTTACGCTTACAAAAGATACCATCCTGGAGCATAAAAACTAATGCGGGTTTGATTTCGCCGAAGCAGCCAGATTTAAAATCTAAATTTTATATCTAATTTTCCCTTTGTAGGTTTGCAGCCTGAATTCTAATCTATGACGGAAGATCTTAGTCTTATAATCGATTCTGCAAAAGAGACCATGGATAAGGCGATCGCCCATCTTGAAACAGAACTGATAAAAGTTCGGGCGGGAAAAGCAAATCCAAACCTGGTAGAAGGTTTATTTGTTGATTATTACGGCAATCCGACGCCAATTAACCAGGTGGGCAATGTTAGCGTGGCCGATGCCCGCACTTTAACCATTCAGCCCTGGGAAAGAAATATGCTTCAGGCAATCGAAAGGTCGATAATTGCCGCGAATATTGGAATTACGCCCCAGAATGACGGGAATATGATCCGGCTTTTCATGCCGCCTTTAACAGAAGAACGCCGCCGCGAACTGGTAAAAAAATCGCAGGGCGAGGGGGAAAACTCGAAAGTTTCTATAAGAAGTATCCGCCGCGACGCGATGGAGCAGATCAAAAAGCTGCAGAAAAACGGCCTCAGCGAGGATGTTTGCAAAGATGCCGAAGAAGAAGTGCAGGCTTTAACCGACCGTTACATCGTATTGGTGGACAAACATCTTGCTGCCAAAGAGAAAGAGATCATGACCGTTTGATTTTCCGAACTAGTTCCGGTTCTGATTTTTTCCGGATCGGTTTCGGTTATTCCTGGTTGTTTTTTTGATCTTCTTACCGGAATAAATGTATTCTGACTCTTGTTAATCTAAAGCCATGGCAATCATCAAGCTTTCTGAAACCAGTACCCGGGCCCCCGAAGGCTTTGATAAAGAAGAAACGAAAGCCAAAACGAAAGAAATCCTGGATGAGCTGGGTGAACTGCAGAACCTGCTCTATGCGCAGAGTAAATTTTCCGTGCTGGTCATCCTGCAGGGACTGGATGCCAGCGGGAAAGACGGCACCATCCGGAAGGTATTCGGCAGTCTGAATCCACAAGGTGTTTCCGTTAAATCATTCAAGGTTCCTACCGAGGAAGAAAAATCCTACGACTTTTTGTGGCGGGTTCATAAGGAAGTGCCCGGAAAAGGAATGATTAAGGTTTTTAACCGCTCGCATTATGAAGATATACTGGTTACCAGGGTACATAAATGGGTAGACGATTCTACGGCTAAGAAAAGAATGGAAGCCATCAATCATTTCGAAAATCTGATCCGGATTCATAACAATACCCATCTTCTCAAATTCTACCTGCATATTTCCCGTGAAGAACAACTGGAACGCCTGAATGAACGCATTCACGATCCGGCAAAGCAATGGAAATACAATGAAAATGATTTTACCGAATCCGGATTTTGGGATGATTACATGAAAGCCTATGAAGACTGCTTTGAGCATTGCGGTCAGATTCCATGGATGGTTATACCCGCCGACCAAAACTGGTACAAAGAATATCTGATTGCATCTTCCCTGCATAAATTACTTAAGAGCCTGGATATGCAATATCCCGGACTAAAGAAAGGCTGAGCATCTTTTTCGGCATTGTTTTACCGGTAATAGTAACTTCGCAATGGTCTTTTTGGGGCCGGATTGTCCTAATCTACGCCAGTGTATTTTATCTAAATTGAAACGTATGAGAACTATTCTGATTTTATGTTTTCTTTCTGCTACCATGTATTGTGTTGCGCAGGATCCCAATATCCGCGGAATTCAGAGAAGTACCGAAAGAAGTTTCAGCGATGATACCGCCCATGTTTCGGGCTGGCGCAAAGGAGCGGTTATTTCAATTGGTGTGGGTCAGGGAAGCAGTAAGAACTGGGCCGCGGGCGCCGAAAAGTTTTCATTCAATATTGCTTCAAGTGTTAGCATGTTTGCAAACCTGAAAGACAACAAACTGAACTGGCGAAACACCCTCGATCTCGGTTATGCATTGGTGAATACAACCACCCTGGGTACCCGAAAAACAGATGACAAAATTGACCTTTTTAGTAAACTGACTCATGATATTTCACCTGCCCTGAGTTTGGGGGGCGTTGCCAATTTTCGGTCGCAGTTTTATAAGGGAAGTGATTATGATTATCTCGGCTCCGGGCTTCAGCGTAATACTTCGGGATTTATGGCTCCGGCTTATATCATTTTAGCTCCGGGTATCGACTGGCATCCAACGGAATATTTCAGCATTTTTCTTTCGCCCGTTTCAGCCAGGTTTGTAGTTGTAAGTAATGATCCCCGGCGGTATTTATTTCCCAACGGGGTGATTCCCGATTCCTTAAAAACACCGGCCTCCGGCGACTACGAGCTTCCGCTATCGGTATTATATGGCGTTGATCCGGATAAAAAAGTCCGTCGTGAAGTGGGTGGTTTTGCTACGATCAATTTTTTTAAGGAGGTATTTCGCAATGTAACTTACAAATCGAGAATGGACCTGTACTCGAATTATCTCAAAACCAGCCGTTTTGAAATGACCGGACCCAATCAGGTAAGGGTTACGAAAGAAGGATCTTCGCCTGAAAAAGTGGATTTGTTCTGGACGAATCTCATAGTAATGAAAGTAAATGATTTTCTGAACGTAAGTTATGGCCTCGATTTGATATATGACGACGATATCCGGCAGTTTGGCGATAACGGAACTTCAGCGGCCACGCAGTTCCGGTCGCAGCTGAATATTGGTTTTACGGCGCGGTTTTAATAGTATCAGGTGGATATCTTGTCAGAATTGCAACTCCGCAGCCTCCTGC
>JAEZAY010000183.1 GCA_023427575.1 Bacteroidota bacterium
AATTCAGATAGGCCGATTCCGAATCGAAAAAATTGTACGCTACTCCCAATCCGGCCTGCGCCCTGTGATTAATCTTAAGCGAGTAGCTTTTATCAAAAGTGGCCAGGCCCCAATAATAAAAATTCGGAAATGTTTTATAAAGATTAAAGTCGAGATAGGAAGAAAAATCGTTATTGATGAGTGTATTCTGCTGCTGCCCGTAAATCCAGCTTGCACCGGTATTCATAACAATGCTTTTTTTCTGTAATCCAAACCGAAGCGCATTGGTAAATACCTGTGAGCGCCCGTCATTCGTTTTATTGATTACACCGGTGGTCGTAAAATTGATCATTCGCTGAGTAGTATCGGTAAACTGCCCCCGGGACGCCATAAAACCTGATACCATCACAATAAACAGCAAGATCTCTTTTTTCATTTTCACGTATTTCATCATATAAAAAAGAACATGCAAGATAAGACCTGATAATTATTCAGACAGGCCAATCGGTTTTAGATCGTTATGCTCCGTTATATTCAATGATGATTCCCGGTTAATTGATATGCTGATCCGTTTTTCAGATAGCGTACATAAACTAAATCCCCTTCATTAAATTCAATGGCGGGCATTCTTGCCACAAGGGTATTGTTGCCGGTGATAATATCTATTTCATAATAATTTCCATAAAACCGGATTTGCTTTACCGTTCCTTTCAAACTCCCATTGCCTTCTTTCTGAAGCCATAGCCGTTCGGGCCGGATAAATTTTGTATCGCCTTCGTTTATCAGCTCAACTAATTCTTTATTCACCAGGTTATAGGTTCCAAACAAACCCGCTACATATTCGTTCAGTGGATTATTATAGATTTCTTCCGGGAAACCTTTTTGCACGATGGCCCCATTTTTCATAATTATTATTTCATCGGCCCAGGACAATATATCGCCTGGATCATGCAAAATCATTAAGCAGGTAATCCGTAATTCCGTACCTAAATCATAGATCACTTTTTGCAGAATGGTCTTATGTCCGATATCCAGATTTGAAAAGGGCTCGTCCAGAAGCAGAAGCCGGGGTGAAGAAACCAGCAACCGGGCCAGCGCGATCCGCTGCCTTTCGCCTCCGGAAACCTCATGTGTTTTCCGGTGGAGCAGGTGATCGATCCGGCATAGTTCATACAGTCGGGCTGCCTCTTTGTTTTCCAAAAGGTTGGCATAGTCGAGTATCTCTTCCACCCGGTAAGAATTCCGGAGTTCAAAATGTTGTGACAGGTAGCCAATAGATGGATGTCCCGGGATCAGTTTTTCTTCCGGTCCCAAAACCCGTTTCCCTTCGAAAAATATATTACCAGCATCGGGTTGAACCAGGCCTCCGATAATCTTTAGCAAACTGCTCTTCCCGGACCCGGTTTCGCCGGCAATAGCAAGTTTTTGAAACCTGTTCTGCTTCAGAAAAATCTTATCTAACACCAATTGGCCGCCGATCCGTTTTGATATTCCTTCTGCAATTAAAAAATCCATCCTCCGAAAACCTTTCGTAATTATGAGCAAACAAAATTCCTGGCACCCGCGAAATAAAGTCTATTCCCGCAGACTACCATTTATCTCATAAAAAAAACCGGCCCTGGCCGGTATGAATTAATGATTGGTTTTTTATTCAGGTTCTGCCAGCTATCCCTCCAGGTCTAGTGCACGGGTGTACATTTCAATGGAGCCGTCTGGCTGATAGTTCCAAAGTTCTTTAGGCCTGTCCCAATACAGTTCCACCCCGTTATTGTCGGGATCGTTCAAATACAATGCTTCTGAAACTCCATGATCACTTGCGCCCGTTAAGGGGTAACGTGCCGCCATTAAGCGTCGTAAAATATTGGCCAGATCCTTTCGTTCGGGATAACGGATGGCAGTGTGATATAAGCCAACGGCATTTACCGGAGCAGGCGGTGCACCCTTGCTGTGCCATACATTCAATCCAATATGGTGGTGATAGCCACCCGCTGAAATGAAAGCGGCCTGCTGACCATACATTGTAGTAAGCTCAAAGCCCAAAAGGTCGCGATAAAACTGCAGCGACCTTTCCAGATCAGACACTTTCAGATGCACATGGCCAATGCCAGCTCCCGCGGGAATTGTATATTTTTCAGAATTCATAATCTCCGATTTAAAAATGATAAATCAAATCTATCCAAAAAACCGATCAGTATTTTAACGATCGGCCCGGCGAATACCTGTTGCTGATCAGCTTGTCCACCGAATATTTCCCGCTTCCGGCCACCAGCAGAATAAAATAACTCACCATATAATGAACAGGCATTTCTTTTTTTGAAAACGGATCGTCGGCATGCGCATGGAATACAATTACCAGCGTAGTGATGATCAATGGGATGGCCGCAATTCGGGTTCCAAATCCAAACAGGATAAAGATCGAACAAACTACTTCGGCAAAAACCGCCAGCGCCAGTGATGCCCCGGGACCCAGTCCCATAAAATCCAGAAACTTAATTTCACCACCCGCAATCAGGCGGTTTAACTTTGGCCAGCCATGCGTCAGCATCATAACTGCCACCGATACACGCAAAATAAGAAGCAGAACATCTATAGTTCCCGGATTTATTTTTACACTAAATAAGCTCTTCACCTGAGATTTTTTTTTCTTATAGTTATTGTTGAGAATTGCCCAATGCTTTTCGAACCGCAGGAGCAACAATTGTTCCGAAAAGTTCCATTGATTTAAGAACTTCTTTATGCGATACCGTACCAAGGCTCATCTGGGCCAGGAACCGGGTATTGCCAAACAGTTCATGTTCAAACAGAATCTTATCAATTACCTGCTGCGGACTGCCTACCAGCAATGAACCTTTTGGCGAACGCATGTATTCAAACTGTTCGCGGTTTAAAGGCTGCCAGCCTCTTTCTTTTCCGATTCTATTCATCATTTCAGCATATACCGGATACAGAACATTCGCGGCGCTGCCGGAATCTTCGCCAATAAATACATGCGAATTGATCCCTATCTGCATTGCATCCGGAGAAAATCCGGATTCAATCGCCGTTTTTTTGTACAGGTCGATGAAAGGTTTAAATCGCTCAGGCATGCCCCCAATGATGGCAAGCGCCAGGGGCAATCCCAGTTTACCGGCGCGAACCGCCGAAGCCGGTGTGCCGCCAACAGCAAGCCATACCGGAAGTTTATTCTGGAAAGGCCGGGGATAAATGCCCAGATTATCTATTGAAGGGCGGTGTTTTCCTTTCCATTGAACCGAAACAGACTGATTCAGCAGAAGCAACAATTCAATTTTTTCTTCAAAAAGCTCATCATAGTCCTGCAGGTCATAACCGAACA
>JAEZAY010000283.1 GCA_023427575.1 Bacteroidota bacterium
CATCTCGTTGGTAGCAATCATCCACACATAAGACATCCCCTCGTTCCATAGGAACGATTCGTGCGGAATGGTATGGAAATATTAAAAGCCAATACGTGAATCGCGAAACAAACCTGCGCTGCCACGATCCGTTCCGATGGAACGGGAATCCTTCGGATTGTTGGATGCTACCAACGAGTCGTTCCTACGGAACGAAATACAGGTGCATTAATTAACTGGCCTTCAATTTCGGATCGATGACAATTTCAGATCTTAACCTGCATAATGTCCCGTAGGGATATCTCGTTGGTAGAATCAAAAGACATATTTTATCGTCCCATCGGACGAATCGTGATTAAAGCAGATAAAAAGATAGGACTTATTATCATTAGTGTCCGGGTAATAAATTGCTATTTGCCTGAAACCCGCATCGATAGTAAATTAGGAGCAGTCATTGTAACTGACTGGTTCCACCTTTTTTGGAAAAAAACCTGAGCCAAAAAAATCGGCTCCGGAATAAGATCTGATCTTGAGAGGCAGGCCCGGAGGATATGAACAAAATTCTTATGGACTGGAATCTTTGGAAACCCAGCGGTTTAAAAAATTATGCGGTGCTTCTATAACAATCTTATAAAAATTGGATGTACCGGCTTTAAGATCCAGCTCTGCCTTTTCATTGGCCAGTTCTACTTCTTTCACTAAACGGTATTCGTCTTTCCCCCCGGTTTTATAATGGTTGGAATCGGCGATCCAGATTTTTGCCAGCCCTTTTTTATCTATGGATTTCCAGTTAAGCATTATCCGGTTCCCGTTTAATACCGCCGAAAGCGAGCTGGCGGAAACCTTTCCGGTGATCGGAACCCCGTCTATTTCCATGGCTTGCGCTCTCGGGATTTTTAATTTCAGGAATGATGCAATGGATGGCATTATGTCTACAATCGCCGGGGTGCCCGCTTTGAAATAAGGATTTAGATCTTTTGCATCGGTAATAATCCAGATGCTTCGTTCGCGGTCGCTTTGTCCTCCATGCCCTTTTCCGGTTTGCGCGTCTCTGCCATGATCTGTGGTAACATAAACCACCCATTCTTCATTGAATTGTTTACGGCGATACTCTACCGCATCATAAATTCGTTTGACCTGGCGGTCCATAATCCTGACGGCTTCATAAAATGGTTCACTGTCGCCATAACGATGACCCATATCATCGGTATACTGAAGATAAACCCAGCTCAGATCGTAGCCATTCCTTCTGATCCGGGCGGAAGCCGTATCGGTAACCGCTTCGTCAATCAAATGGATATAGCGGCTGTCGGCATCATGCGGGTAATTAAGGGTATCAAGTTCAAGACCATCAAAATAATCATCGAGCTGAAGCCTTCCGGTTCCTTCCAGCGCTTCACCCAATAGCCTGGTTCTATTGTCGAGCCAGGTGGAAAATACAGCGACCTTCGCTTCGGGTCTTTCGGTTTTCAGCAACCGAAAAATGGTGGGATAATTGTAATTGGGGTCAGATATTTCATTGCCCCAAACATTGTGTTTGTTCACCCAGGTGCCGGTAAGCAGACTGTTATAACCAACTGCCGAAATCGTTGGGGTTTGAGAATACCCCTGTTTTTCCCCGCCAACATAGGCGCGGGAGTACCCTCCCCTCCTGGCAATAAGGTCTAAAGCGGGGGTTTCCAGCTTTTCAATCACATCTGCCGAAATGCCATCTACGATAACAAAAAGCGCTTTTCGTTTGTTCTGTGCCGAAAGATCCGGTACAGTAATAAAACAGAACGCAAGCATTAGTACCGTATGATAAAAAAATGCGCGTTTTTTCATCTGAAGTTGGTCGTTTTTATTTCGCTGCTAAATGGCGGCTACCAAATTAAATTTAATAGACGCGTCTTGGTAATAGTGATTCTTAAAATCAGATGGTTCTGAATGGCATCTTTAACGGTTATAAATAAATTTATTAGCGCATTTGCGAACCCAGCATTTCACTCAATTCATCCACTATTTTACGGCCCTGTTCCACTCCATAGCTAACATGTTTCAAACTATAATCTCTTTTATTATAGTCCGGATCCTGAATAAATAGTTTAAGGTGCTTTTCAAGTTCCAGCTTTTTTGAAATAATTTTTCTATTGTTTGATTTTGAAGCCAGCCCAAGCAGGATTTTGATCTTTTCAAAATCACTGATCCCTTCGCGGAGTTTTTCAAACCGGATACTGGAATTGCCACCAGGATAAACCAAAAAACAATCTCCGGCCGGCCATAATGTATGTCTTGCATCACGCGCCGGATCCTGAGGCCATGCATCATAAGCCCATCTTAAAAATCCGTCGTAACCATTGGCGGCAGCATACCAACCCAAATACCGCCCTTCCACCGGCGGTGAGAAAACAAAATTATTTGGCCTTGCGGGGGTGCAACAAACGTAGTAAGTGGTAGAAAATCCTTTCCGCTTCCGATCCTGGATCTCCAACTGGCTGGGTTCCTTGCCCAGAATGGGCGAATAATCGTGTAACAGATCACTGAGCTCAGCGTGCCAATCGCCGGCATAAGTTATTTTCCAGTCTCTTGAATGCTCCCGGATTACCTGTATGGCTGCCCGGGTAATGTCTAACGGATTTTCATTTATGCCCAGATAGGTTCTGTCTAACCAACCCTGCTGCAACAAATGGTTTTTTAAATCATCGAGAAAAATATTCCAGAAATCCCGGAAATTTTTGCTTCCCGGCGGCCATGATTCTGATACATAGTTCCCTGAACTTTCGTCCCGATACCTGAACCGGTGTTCCCATGGCACCGGGGTATAAATCGTGATCGCTTTATCTACACCGGCTTCCATAGCCAGTTGAACATATTTGTCGAAAATGGTATAATCAAATTTCCATTTTCCTGCTTTGGTTTTGATCCACTCTATCATGGTTCCTTCTATCCAGTACGAATTGTCGGACCAGGGCGAATGAACTGCATAAGTAGTAATGTACTTACCCCCCGCCTCCGCATACAGTTTCAGGTGTTTTTTCAATAAGGAAATATGCTCTTCCGACCAGGGTTCGATTTTATTATGCCAGGCAAGCACCCAGGGATTTTGCCAGATATCGAGCCGGAAACTCCAGTCGGATGGTTTTGGCAAACGCTGATTCTGCACTTCAATTTCCAGCTCCAGAACGGTTTCCGCATTTGCAGATTTTACCGTTACAGGCCCGCGATAAATGCCGGGTTCGAGATTTGGTGGAATCTCAACGCTTAACCAGATAGGTCGAACTGTTTTTCCCGGCAGATCAAATCGTTCAAATTTTTCAAAGCGGTCGGGCATAAGCCATACCGAATCGGTGGTTCCCGCGCCGCAATTCTGCGCCTGGGCCAGATACGGAAAATTAGAAAGTACATATCGGATCAGATGGGTTTTGATCTTGTCCGTTGTGATCTTCTGACCCTGGTCGCTGGTCAGATCATTTAAAATAACCCGAACCTGTTCCAATGTGTCGGGCGACCAGACAAGAATCTGTGCATTCAGCCTTTCACCCTTCCAGGCTTTGGATTTCCAAACCAATGCAGTAGCAGGCTCCGGCAGCTCGGAGCGCAGGTATAAAAAATCAGTGCTTCCAAAACCCGCGTTCAATCCCGGCTTTGCCTGATTCCATTTTTCGGGGTGGGCTGATTTATCAAAAACATATTCCTCCTGATAATGCGCGACAGGCCTGGGGATTGAGGACGGATCGACCTGTCCCCCGTTGGACTGTGCCTGGGCTGATTGCAGTCCGCTCAATAAAATTCCTACCCACAATACAACCTTCATGAATGCATACAGTTATATAATCAGAAAATAGCCATTTTTGAATGAACCGCCTTTTTAAATGCGGCAAATGTCGCCAATGGCATCTTGCTTTACCAATTTAGGTGTTTTAAGAAGCAAACTGTCATTTATCGATGAACATATAACTCAAAAAATAATTTCTCCTTTTTTTCATAAGTTCCAGGCAAGTATAAATGCCGGTTCATTTTTAAAACATATTCTCCTGAATAATTCTTTTTACAATGAATTTGGAAATAATTGGGATGGCATAGAAATATTAGTAATATTAAGGTACGTAAGTAATAATTACATTTCCAATCCCTGTACCGAAGGCCATTTCAGCGAGCATGGATAAAGAAAATGCCTATAAC
>JAEZAY010000354.1 GCA_023427575.1 Bacteroidota bacterium
AACGGACCCAACTGGATTATTTAATCAGCGTACCCGACAATCTAACAAATTTCTTTTATGTCGCTACGGTTGTATTTTTGCAGGCTTGCCCTTTGCAGTTCTTTTAACAAATAATCAACAGAATGGAAAAGCCGGTACGTAAGATAATCAATGATCCTGTATATGGTTTTATTACCCTCAATGATCCGCTGATCCTCGAAATTATTTCCCATCCCTGGTATCAGCGCCTGCGCAGAATTCATCAGATGGCGTTTGCGCACCTGGTTTATCCCGGTGCCGTTCATACCAGGCTGCACCATTCACTTGGTGCCTATCATCTGATGTGCAATGCGCTTACCGAACTGAAGAATAAAGGCATTGAGATCAGCGAGGCGGAAGAACTGGGTGCAAAAGCCGCCATATTACTGCATGATGTGGGTCATGGGCCATTTTCACATGCGCTCGAAAATGTACTGCTAAAAAATGTTCATCATGAATCGGTATCGGTAGCTATAATGAACGCGATGAACCGGCAGTTCTCGGGGAAACTGGATACGGCTTTAAAAATTTTCAGGAACGAATACCCCAAACATTTTTTGCATCAGCTGGTATCGGGCCAGCTGGATGTAGACCGGATGGATTATCTATCGCGGGACAGTTTTTTCACCGGCGTATCGGAAGGAGTGATTGGTTATGACCGGATCATTAAAATGCTGACGGTTCATAATGGGGAACTGATGGTGGAAGAAAAAGGCATTTATTCCATTGAAAAATTCCTGGTTTCGCGGAGGCTGATGTACTGGCAGGTTTACCTGCATAAAACCGTTCTCAGCGCCGAGATGATGCTGGTAAATACGATTAACCGGGCCCGGGATCTGATCCGGAAGGGAATTGAAGTAAAAGCGGCATCTGCAGCCTTCGACTTCTTTTTACACCATGAAGAAATTGATCTCACTCGCAATGAGAACCTGGAGCAGTTCTGCCTGATCGATGATTTTGATGTGATAACCACTTTGAAGAACTGGATCAACCATCCCGATAAAGTGTTGTCGGTGTTGAGCCGGCTACTGATCGAACGCAAGCTGTTTAAGGTAAAACTGCAGTCGGAACCTTTCGATCCCGAATGGGTGGAGGCGCTTAAAAATAATGTTTGCAAAAAATTAGCAATTGACAAAGGAGACTGCAACTATTTTGTTTTCAGTGGTGAAACCGCCAACACTACTTACGATCCTTCATTTGAGATGATAAATATTCTGTTCAAAGATGGAACGGTGAGGGATATTTCGCAGGTGGATCATGCGCTGATCCAGCAGACCCTGTCCAGCCCTGTGAAAAAATTCTATATTTGTTACCTGAAATAGCAGCGGGACCAGGCCTGAATGTATTCCGTATCACATTCCGTAATGGTTATATCCTCCGAGCTGCTGTTGTTTCAAACCGGTCGCAATCATTGACATCATGACTAATGATACCAAATATGGAGTTTACAGCTGCTCAAATAGCCCTTATCATAAATGGCAAAATAGAAGGTGATCCTGAGATCAGGATCGGTTCTTTCGGAAAAATCGAAGAAGCGAAAAAAGGGCAACTGACCTTTTTAGCAAATCCAAAATACGAAGATTATCTCGACACCACGGCGGCTTCCATTGTGATCGTTAATGATTCCCAAAAAATTAATGGCGAAAAACCCGGAACCAGTTTTATCCGGGTTCCGAACGCCTATTCTGCATTTGCGACTTTGCTGGCTAAATTTCAGGAGTACAAAACCCAACAGCTTAGCGGGATTCAGCAGCCCAGTTACCTGGCCGGTACAGCCAGCTACGGCGATAACCTGTTTTTGGGCGCTTTCGCATATGTGGGTGAAAAAGTAAAAATCGGAAACAACGTAAAAATTTTTCCGCAGGTATTTTTGGGAAATAATGTTCAGATCGGCGACAACTGCATTCTCCACGCCGGGGTCCGGATTTACCACGATTGTATCCTTGGAAACAATATTACCATTCATGCCGGTACAGTGATTGGCAGTGATGGATTTGGTTTTGCGCCTCAGCCCGATGGCAGCTTTAAAAAGGTACCGCAGATTGGAAATGTAGTTATTGAAGACAATGTAGAGATCGGAGCAAATGCCACCATCGACCGCGCAACCATGGGTTCAACCCTTATAAAAGCCGGTGCTAAATTGGATAATCTGATCCAGGTAGCTCATAATGTGGAGGTGGGACATAATACCGTGATCGCGGCACAGGCCGGCGTTAGCGGAAGTACAAAAATTGGCGACAATGTTATGATCGGCGGGCAGGCGGGCATTGTGGGTCATATTCAGATTGCGAGAGGGTCGAAGATCAACGCGCAAAGCGGCGTCAGCAAATCGATTAAAACACCGAATTCTTCAGTAACCGGCTCGCCGGCTTTTGATTATACATCCGCATTAAGAAGCCAGGCCGTAACCAGAAATCTTCCCGAACTGGAAAAACGGCTTACCGAACTCGAGAATATGGTAAAACAGCTGATGGCCGAAAAGACCAGTCATTTCTAATCCATTATTATCCGGTCAAATGT
>JAEZAY010000505.1 GCA_023427575.1 Bacteroidota bacterium
CCATTTCGGAGAAAGATCGCGGGCAAAATCGGGTGCGATCCATTGAATCGGACTTGTACTGTCTTTAAAAATTCCGATAAAGGAGTGGCTGCCGCGGGAAGAAACAAAAAGAATGCGCGAGGCATCCGGAGCCCATTGAAGGGAACCCGTATTGCCCCGCGCATAAAATAAACGGTTTGGCTTAGAAGATCCATCAATCGCGGTAATCCAGGCCTGCCCTGATTTCAGGTAGGCGACCCGGGTTCCGTCTGGTGAAATTTGCAGATGATCGCCTTCATCCAGTAAAATCGGATTGCCACCGGCCAGAGCGATGCTGTAAATCTGGATCTTTGCCGGTTCCGGAAGACTGGCTGGATTCCTGGGTTTTGTTTCATCAAAAGCTCCATGATCACCACCACGTACATATACCAGTCTTTTTCTATCGTTAGCGATCTGGATCCCGGTAAGTTCCTGGCCATCGTCTTCATTGTAATTGGTCAGCTTCCGGAGCTTAAATCCGGGTCCTTCCGCCACATAGATATTTCTTTTTCCTTTTTCATTCATTGCTACGGCGATGGTTGAACCTGTGGCCGCCGTTACCAGCTCTGAAGGAAAGGGGTAAGAGGTTACGGATTCCATTGAATACCGTTGACCAAAGCCCGGAAAATTTGCTACTAACCAGAATACAGTTAAGAATACAACATGTTTATTCATCAAAAGCTAATCTTTCATCCAGACCGGAGATCTCCGGTACATTTGAACCATTACGACTTGTTTCTACCGAAGGATATGCCAACCGCCGGATGAAGGTTGACAGGTTTGCGCCTTCGGGAAGCTCAAAGTCTTTGTACTGATAGTCGAAGCGCCGGGCATCTACCCATGCTTCGGGATGCAGAAACATGGCCACGTATTTTTCCTTAAAAATATCATCCAGTCCAAGATTGGCTTCGCCGACGCTAACCGCGGGGTTATTGATATAAGTGTTTTTGTCACCTGCAGCTACACCCAGCTTATCCATATGCGCTTCAATGCCTTCGAGGTACGCGTCATACGCTCTGTCTTTATCATTTGAACGGAAGGCTGCTTCTGCTTCTATAAATTTCATTTCTGCGTAGGTCACGATCCAAAGTGGCGCATTCCCTTTCGAGTAGAAACCATCAACGGAAAGATAAGATTCCTCATCATCGGTTCCGGTTCCGATCCGGCCCGCTCCATTGGGGGTGCCGCGGTAATCACCAAATTGTGTAATGGTAGCGATCTTTGGCAGCCTGGGATCCATTACGCCGAATGTGGTTCCATCCAGCGCGTCTACGAACTGTGAACTCAGCCATCCATCCAGCAGAAGAACGGTGTTGTTATAGGCCACCTGGTTCCAGGGGCTTCTGCCAACAAATGAATTAAGCGATACGTCATCGGCATTTGAACTCAGGGCGTTTCCAAGCGCGCTTAAAACGGCTGCCGGATCATAATCCGCTTTTTTGGTACGCTGGTTTAAGAACCGTGCTTTCAGAGCGTAGGCGGTCTTGATCCATTTTTCTATGCTTCCGCCATTTATTACATCGCTTTGAGCATCTAACAGCAATGAGGGGCTGGCTGAATTCAGGTGTACGATTCCTTCATCAATCAACTTGAGAGTTGTGTCGTAAAGGGCTTCCTGTGAATCGAAAGCGGGAACCAGCAATTGCTGACCCTGCAATGCTTCACTGTATGGCACATCGCCGAACACATTAATCAGCATGTTCAGATTCATCGCCATCAGAATTTTTCCAACACCCAGATGATGAGTTGCGCCCTGGGCCGCGGCCAGCGTATTCATCTGGCGGATATTCATCATGCTGTTATAGAAGTTTGTCCAGGTACCGCTGTAATCCACTTCATTATACGTGTCAGCGTCGGATCCGCGGGTGCTGGAAGCCTGGTACTGCACGTAATACGAAACGGTATAGCCCATCCGGTAAACATTCAGGGCCGATTGATAAGTGGAGTTTACGAGCAATCCGTTTAATGGCGGATTGGTTACAAGATTTGGATTATCCAGTTTATCCAGATATTTTTTACACCCCGCAAACGTGAAGAGGAGCAGGCCGGCAAGAAGAATTTTTATACTGTTTTTCATTATAAGCGGAATTAAAAGTTAAGATTAACAGACAGGATATAGCTGCGGGTTGCAGGATATGTAAATCCTGAAAATCCATCTGCTACGCTTCCGGAAGAGAATGAGCTTGATTCCGGATCAAAGCCGATCCAGTCTGTATTGATCCAAAGATTATTGCCTGTGAACGTGATGCTGGCACCATTCAGGAACCCTGATTTTTTTACAAAATCTCCAGGTACCGTATAAGAAAGGCTCAGTGTTCTCAAACGCAGCCATGATGCATCCTGGATGAAGGTTTCGGAAGCGCCGCGGAAATTATCGCGGTAATAGCCATTACCGTAATTTCTTCCATCTGGCCCAACGCCCTGACCCAGCCAAACGGCCTGGGTATTCCGGCTCCCGTCAGCCAGAACGCCGTCGAAGACTTTGGTATCGTTGCGGTCTTCGGATCCTTTATGCAGGCCAAAAGCCGCAAGGAAATTATAAAACTGATTGTACCGATAAACGCCCTGATGAGTATCGAAGAGGAAGGAGAGGCTGAATGCTTTATACTGCATATTGCCGCTGAAGCTTCCGATCCATTTCGGTTGCGAATTGGCGATATACTGCTGTTTGGATGCCGGATTTAATACCGGGAATCCGTTAGCACCAATGATTATCGGAAGATCTTTTTCCAGTGTTAATGGGTCTTCCACTTTGTCGCCGTAATACCGGGCATAGGTTCTTCCGAACAAAGCCCCAACCGGGCGGCCCGGAACATATTTCTGGGTTACAGTAGCGCTCAGATAACCGAACTGGCTGGTGAGCGGGATTTCTGTAAGTCCGGGATAAATGCTCAGCACTTCATTCCGGTTTCTTGTGTAGTTAACACGCAGGTCGAGGTTAAAGTCTTTTGTTTTAATTACGTTTCCATTCAAACTTAATTCTATTCCCTGGTTACGAATGCTGCCCGAGTTCAGGTAGATCTGATCATAACCGCTGGTAACAGGAACCCGAACCGGAATGATCAGGTCTTTACTGGTATTATTGTAATAGGTGAAATCAATCCCTAAACGGTTATTTAAAAACCTTGCCTCAATACCACCTTCATACGATGTGGTGAATTCAGGGCGGAGATTGGCATCACCGGATTGTGTTGACAATGAGAAAGGCAGTACGCCGTTGGTCAGCGGCACCCCGATATTGTAACCGGTAGATGTTGCATATGGAATAGCATCCTTACCGATCTTGGCATAGGAGCCACGGACTTTTGCGAATGTCACCCAGTCGGGCAGCTTTATATTTTCAGAGAAAATCCAGCTAAGGCTCGCGGATGGATAAAAGAAAGAACGGTTGGCTTCTGATAAAGTGGAGGTCCAGTCGTTCCGTCCGGTTAAAGTCAGATACAGATAATTATCCCATCCCAGTGTCCAGTCTGCAAACAAGCCGATGATCCGGTAATCTCTGGTATAATTATAAGAGGTTACTCTTTTGGTGTTGCTCAGGTTATAGAAAGTTGGAACAACCAGGGTGTCGCCGGTTGTATTTACCGCGTCTCTTCTGGTTTGATATACATCATGGCCGATCTTGAATGAAGATTCCAGACGTCCGATGGTATTTTTGAAGTTCAGCATCAGCGTGGAATTTAATACCGTGTTTTTAGACCGGTATTCCTGCACGCTTCCGAAACCAAAGTCGCCGGCAGGGTAAATCTCATCGGGAACTCCCAGTGGACCGGGAGTTGTCTGCCGTCTTGAATCATTATAGAGATCAATACCGCCGCGATAGCTAATGTCGAGCCATTTAACCGGAGAATAGGTCATATGTGCATTGGCGATGACACGGTCCACATCGTCTACATAGGTCTTTTGGTCGAGCACATAAATGGGATTATCATTTGTTGAGCCAATGATGGTATTCTGACTGCCATCTTCTTTTTTATAATCCCATACATCCCAACGGGGTGAGAAATAAGTCAACAGCTCATTGTAACGATCGGCTTCGCCGCGGCGCCCGCCGGATTTTATGTAGTTAACAGAAGTTCCCATCCGGAACTTCTCCGAAAGCTTGAACTCACCACCAGCCTTAACCGAAAAATTGCGGTAGTTGGTGAATGGCATTACTCCCTCCTGGTTGAACTGCGAAAAAGAACCATTCAGGATCGCTTTTTCCGTGCCACCGGAAAGACTCAGACTGTTTCTGAATGAACTTCCGGTTTTGTATCCGTGTTTATAGTTGTTGAAAATTTTGGCTGGATGTGTCGGGTCTAATTGTATTGCTTCTGCAATGGTAGGTCCCCATGAAGGCCAGAAACTGGTTTTATCATATACATTCATCCAACCCTGAGAATATTTATCCTGCGTTTCCGGATACATATTGATCTCGTCTTTGCTGGCGGTTGAAGTAAAACTTCCGCGGAGCTGACCCGATCTGCCGGATTTCGTGGTAATGATAATAGCCCCGGTGGATGCCCGCAGTCCATAAAGCGCGGTGGCTGCGCCCCCTTTTAAAATATTAATGGATTCAATATCGTCGGGATTGATATCCGCGGCGCGGTTGCTGATTCCTTTCAGCGAGCTGCCGTCCGATACATCGGTGCTGTTATCGATGGGAATCCCGTCGATAACGAACAAAGGCTGGAAATCGCGGTTCGGATCCAGCGAGTTGATACCGCGCAAAATAATTTTAGCACCCTGGCCCGGAGCGCCACCGCCGGAATTGATCTGCAGACCTGCTGCCTGGCCTTGCAATGCATTTACCACGTTCGACTGGCGGCTGGCCAGAAGATCCGATCCCTTTACTTCCTGAGCAGAATAACCAAGCTCTCTTTTTTCTCTTCGGATACCGAGGGCTGTTACTGTAACTTCGGTGAGGTCGGAGTTATCGGCGGTTAATTCAAACAATACGTTGGCGGTTTGTCCGTCTGTAACGGTAATATCCCGTACCTGCGTGCCAAATCCAATGGCGGATACCTGAATCCGGTAATTGCCGGCGTTCACATTTGTGAGCGTAAAAATTCCGTTGGCATCGGCCGCGGTTCCATAATTGGTTCCTACCAGCACGATCGACGCATTGGGGACCGGTTCGTTGGCGCCGGTAGTAACCCGGCCCGTGATGGTTCCGGCAAAAACACCGGCATCCAATCTGCTGGCCGTTATCGTTTCGGCGAAGTTGAGTTTTGCTTTTTTTACAATGATGCTTGAGTTGACAAACTCGAACAGCAGACCTCTGCCGCTAAAAATATCGTGCAGTATTTTATCAACAGATTTGCTTTCGGCCGAATAGGTGATATTCGAAAACCCTGCTACATCTTTTGTTTTGTAGGTAAAGGGAATATGCGTGATCTCTTCGATTTCATGAATCGCCGATTTCAGAGAAACATTTTGCAGCTTCACCGATATTTTGATCTTACTAAGATCCTGGCCGGTTCTGGCCTCGGCCTTCAGCATTCCGTTCAAAGACAGAAAAACAATAAAAAGTGCGGTTCTCATAAAGAAGGCTTTGAGATTCAGGCCCTTTTCGGGGTGAAATTTAAAAGGCAGTTCTGCATTACATTGCAACGGATCGCAATGCCTGGGTTTGTTCAGGTTCATAGCTTTGGTTGATTAGTTTCTAAACAGGATTTACTAGTTAGTCAGAGGCTTCCGGCCTTCTGATTCTGATTCGGGTTACCTCATCCTTTCATTTATTTATTTATTTAATAATATAGGGTCCATTTTTCCATTCCAGATCTTTATCGGTTAAGCGGCAAATCAGTTCGAGTCCGCTTCGAAGTCCATCTTCCCTTTTAAAGGAAGTTGAAATGGAAACATTCCCGATCGTTTCATCACTCAGTAATACGTCGGTGTTATAGATTTTTTCCAGCTCATTTACAATGTCGGCTATCCGGTAATCGTCGTAAATTAATTTTCCCTCCTGCCAGGCCGATGCTTCCTCATCCTTCACCGTTTTCTGCTTTACCAAATTTATACCTTTACCAATGCTGAGCTGCTGGCCATGAGTTAGCATCGCCACCTTATTATCCGAATAGTTCACCTTCACTTTTCCACGCTTAACCGACACCGTTATTTTTTGCTGATCGGGATAGGCTTTAATATTAAAGGCGGTACCTAAAACCACGGTGCTAACCTTGCCTGTGTAAATTATGAAGGGGATCTGATCCGCCTTTTTAACATCAAAAAAAGCCTCACCCTTCAGAATTACTTCGCGGAGCTCTGATCCGAACTGTTTGCCAAATTCCAGCGTGGAAGCGGCATTCAACCATACCTGCGTGCTGTCGGGAAGCAGCAGGTATTTATATTCCGATCTTTCTGTTTTATCTATAATAGAGCGATGGACCGGCTTTTCCGCTGCAGTTAAAGGGTTGTCGTGCTTAAAAAAACTCCAGACCACCCAGGTACCGGCCATGATCATCAATGCAGCGGCTATGGCAAAGGGCCGGAACCGGAAACTTTTTTTTCTGATCTGCTCATCGTAAAGCCGGCTCAATTCAGCTTCCGCATCTTCATGGCCTTCGCCCTGGCGGATATGCTCAAATAATTCTTCGAACTCCGCCCGCGAACACTGGCTGTTGAGATATTTCCGGTACAGGTATCTGATTCTTTTTTCCATCAGAGATGAGATTTACCATTGGAAATTCCGCGCGGAATCCGATGGTGTATTAATATGACGAAGCTCCGGCTTGATGTTCCTATGGATATCTAAATAAATTCCGATTTTTTTTCACACCGCATGGCCGGCAGGGGCGGCTAATCCTGTCTGACTTATTGTTCAGTGGGTAATAAAAAGGAAGGTGAGTGAAACGGATAAGATCCTTTGTATCGACTGCAAAGCCATCCAGATCTGATTTTTAACGGTATGCCGGGAAATGGAAAGCTGAAGCGCAATCTCATCGTAGTTTAAACCCTGATTTCGGTTAAGCTGAAACACGAGCCGCCGTTTCTCAGGTAAATTATTGATGGCCTCGCGGATCCGGGATGCCGATTCTTTGGCATCCAGCAAATTTTCTGTTTCGGAAATAGATTTTTCCTGCCTTAACCATAATGATTCGCGAAGGCGCTGATCGGCTGCTGCTTTCCGCATAAAGTCGATCAGCTTATTCCTGGCACTTCGATGAAGCCAGCCCTCCAGATTTTGAATCCCGGCAATCTCATTCCGGTGCTCCCATAAACTGATAAATACTTCCTGTACAATGTCAGCAGCCTGTTCGGGCGAACGGGTTATCTTATAACTGAACCGATACAGATCTTCCTGGTATTTGTTGAACAGAAGTGAAAATATCTTTTCCGAATCGTGATTGGCAGGCAGATCCATTTCACAGTTGCTCATATACAGTTGGTCTTTTGATTTGGTTTACCAGAACAAATAAAACATTATAATAATGCTGTAAATTATTACGAACGTTCGAGAATATTTCTACAACAAGGCGGTTTTCTTCAGATATTATTTTTTATTATTTATTTAGCGCCTCTTATTGTTAAACAGATTTGTGGTTGAAGCATGGCTACGGATTGAATATAATAAATTTTACACAGTTCTTCCGCGGCGACCGGATGATTTTACAGAAAGAATCTTAAACAGATAAGCCGGATTAAGGACGGCTGAAAATTTTATTTGCTAAATTGGACGATTAAAATTTGTTCATGCTTCGAAAATTGATTTTTACCCTGCTGATACCCGTTCTTTTCGCTGCCTGTTATTCGTCGAAACAAAGCTCGCCCATGAAAAGATCTTTTATTTCCAATAAGGTAATTGCCCATCGGGGCGCCTGGAAGAATACGGGTACGCCTCAAAACTCAGTTGCCTCGCTTGAAGCGGCGTTTAAGCTGGGTTGTGAAGGAACCGAGTTCGATATCCGGATGACGGCCGATTCAGTGATTATATTAAATCACGACGCGGATCATCAGGGTCTGGAGATTGAAAAAACAAGCTATGCAGACCTGCAGCTAAAGCCCCTGAAGAACGGGGAGCCTCTGCCTACCCTGGAAACGATCATTAAAAAAGGACTTGCTCAGAACAAAACAAAATTGATCGCCGAGATAAAAACCTCGCCTGCTGGCAAGGAAAGATCGATCTACCTTGCTGAAAAAGTTGTTGAAATGGTTCACCGGCTGAAAGCCAGACAGCATACTATTTATATCAGCTTCGACTATGATGTATGCAAAAGAATCCGCCAGATGGATAAGGGAGCTCCCGTTCAGTACCTGAATGGAGACCGGAGTCCGGAGCAGTTAAAGGCCGATGGACTGGATGCGGATTATCATTTTAATGTGATCCGCAAAGATCCCGAATGGATCGCCAAAGCACATGCTGCAGGAATTGTTGTGAACGCCTGGACGGTAAACGATACGCTGATGATGGATTCTTTTTTACAGCAGGGAATCGATTATATCACCACCGACGAACCTGAGTTGCTGCTTCAAAGGCCCCTGATCCGTCAGTTCGTTTCGCAACAAAAATGATGGGGCATCGAATCTTGTTTTTATTTCAACCTGATTTCGGATAGATTAAAAAAGAAAAGCCCAATCATAGGGTACGAACCTAAATTGAGCCTTTTCTACCTTCACCATCTGAAGTTTACGTCCACTCTAACCGTTCAGTATTCTGGAATTGACCAGGTAATTTTTTGTAGGATGATATATAAATAAACAGGTTCCGTTCTTAATGGTCTGAATGATCTTTTTGGTATGTTTTTCCGGTATCGCGGGGCAGCCAAAACTTCTTCCATTGAATGGATTCCGTTTTATAAACGCTTCTCCTACATAATCAGAACCATGAATAACAATATTTCGGGCATTGGCCTTATCGTTTATTCCTTTTTCAACCCCATCAATTTTCAAAGCCAATCCATCCTGTCCGTAATAAGTATTCCTGGTTACATAAAATCCCAGTGAACTTTTGTTTGATTCCGGAACATTTGAAAAAGATTTTGCATATTCAGCGCCCGACTGGCGGCCATGAGCCACATAGGTATTGACCAGCAATTTTTGTTCGGTCAGGTCTACTATATATAATCGCTTTTTCCGTGAAGACTGGCTGAAGTCGCAGATGGATAAAATTCCGGGATTGCGGAGTTTGCCTTTTTGTAGAAGATTTTTATACCCTTTCCAGGCATAGTCAAATGCCTTTTTACTCAACCCCGCTTTATTCAGCTTCATGGAAGAATAGACCATTGCCGCCTCTTCCGCCATCAGTTCGGTGCGGGTTTTCATTTTTTTCTCCACCCTGATATCGGCCGGGCGGATTAAAACGAGCTCCAGATCACTGGCACCAACCGTTGCCTTATTGTCGCGACCCGAAATAAGGAAGGGCGAAATCAACAGGGCTGCCAGCGCGGTAAAGATGAAGAGAGGTTTAAGGTGATTCCGCATTTCCGGAGATTTTTCAATTTGAGTACGGATCTGAAACGGCATGCGGCCGGAAATATTTTCAGCTCCCGATTCAAAAATTTTACGGATCTCCGGTTTTTAAGATCTGTAAAAGAAAAACCGCGGGTTTTCTAAGTATTCCTCCTTAGGTTTTGGATTCGCCATGTTTACGAACGGAAAACTCATTGACGTATACCCGGATCAGAAGGATGAAAAGCGAAATCAGAATGGGGCCGAATATCAGGCCAATGAACCCGAAAAGGCTAACGCCGATAATGACTCCAAATACCGTAATCAGCGGATGTACATCGCCGATTTTTTTCTGAAGCCAGAACCGGAATACATTGTCTACAATGCCGATCACCAGCAGTCCGAATGCCAGCGTTATGATCCCCTTCGCATGATCGCCGTTAACCAAAAGCAAAATGGAAAGAGGAACATAGGCCAAAGCGGCTCCCAGTACCGGCAGCATCCCGGCAATACAGGTTAGAACAAACCAAAACAAAGGCTGTGGAACCCCGATCAGGATGTAACCTATAATGCCTACTACGCCCTGGGCCAGTGCAATCAGGGGAATTCCGATCGCGTTCGACAATACCAGCCGGTTCAGGTCGGTACGGAGCATGATCACATTTTCATCTTTCAGGGGCACCCATTCATAAAAATGCGATTCCATTTTTTTTCCCTCGGTAAGCATAAAATAGAGGATGAAATACATTACTACAATCGAGATAAAAGTGTTCAGGGTTCCTCCAATGATCTGCGGTAATGTTTCGGCGCCCCAGGTCGTCAGCTTTTCCATGTTGGCGGGGGTCATCACCTGGATTCCATATTGCGTTTCATAGCGCTGAATAAAACGCTGCAGCGATTCAATCAGTTCGGATGAATGCTCCATGGCATACCCGATCCGTGAAAAAGTAAGATTAATCAGGATAAAAACCGGCAGGAGAATGATCAGGAATGACAAAAGCATCAAAATGGCAGCGCAAACGCTCTTTCTCCATTTGTAGGTATTTTCCAGCACAAACATGTATTTGCGCATCAGTACATACAGGGTATATGCGCCCAGGAAAGCCGGCAAAAATGTTTGAAGCTGAAAGTAAAGAATTATCCCAAGGGTAATGATAATTCCCAGGATCAATAACTGTCGGACAATATTATTAGGTATGCTTCTCATTGAACATCAGGTTGCTGCAGATAAAAATAGCCAAAACAGTCCGGATCGGTTTTAAATTTTGACCAGCTTCCACTTACCCCTTCTGAACAAATAGATACCTGCCAGCGCAATGGCCGTTTCGGCAATGGGAATAGCCATAAAAACCCCCGCCGGGCCCATTTGCCATTGAATAGCGAGTAAATATGCCAGTGGGATTTGAAAGCACCAGAATCCCGCAAAATTCAGGATACTGGGTGTAATTGTATCGCCGGCCCCGTTAAAGGCCTGCGGAATTACCATCCCATAAGCATAAAAAATATACCCGACCGATATATACCGCAGACTTTGGATTCCATATTCCAGTACCGCCGGATCTTTCGTGAAGAAACCCACGATCCCGGGCGCAAAAACAATAAAGAGAATGGAGGTTATCCCCAAGAAAACCAGGTTCAGAAATCCTGCTCTCCAAACCGATTTTTCCGCCCGCTCCGGACTGCCGGCACCCAGATTCTGCCCCACTAATGTGGCCGCCGCATTCGCCAGGCCCCATGCAGGCAACATAGCGAAGATGATAACCCGGATCGCAATAGTATGCCCGCTTACCGCTTCGCTGTGGAATTCCGCCACTATCCTTCCTAAAAAGATCCAGCTACAGGAAGAAATAAAAAACTGGAGGGTTCCCCCAACCGATGTTTTCAGAATCCGGGCTGTAACAGCGGCGCTGAAGGCCAGGTGTTTCCGCATAATAGGCAAAAGCCGGCTTGGCCTGCAGAGATGATAAAACTGATAGATAACGCCGGTTCCACGGCCGATGGTAGTGGCAATAGCGGCCCCGGATAAACCGAGTTCCGGAAAAGGACCCAGGCCGAAGATCAGTGTAGGACATAACAGAATATTAATGCCATTGGCGATCCTGAGGCTGCGCATCGCGATGGCCGCATTTCCCACGCCTCTGAAAATTCCATTTATCAGAAACAATAACATGATCACGATATTCCCGCCCAGCATGATTTGCGTATAGTCTTTGCCGATAGCAACCACTTCCGGATCGGCGCCCATAGCCCGCAGGATCTCCGCAGCATAAAAAAATCCGGCAATTGAAATAAATATCGATATAACCAGTCCGATGTAAATAGTCTGAACCGCGGCATGGGCGGCGGCGCTGTGATCTTTTTGCCCGGTACGACGGGAAACCAGTGCGGTGGCGGCCATCGCGATCCCCATTGCAATGGTGTACACAAGGGTTAGCACCAGTTCCGTGAGACCAACCGTAGCAATGGCATACTTGCCCAGTTTGCTAACAAAAAAAGCATCAACCACGGCAAACAGCGATTCCATGGCCATCTCCAGAACCATGGGTACAGCCAGTAAAAAAATGGCTTTGTCGATGCTTCCACTGGTAAAATCCTCTTCCTTGCCCTGAAGCGCCCTTTTGAAAAGCCGCAAATAATATTGAATCCGGTTTTCTGTATTTGTCTGTTGCAACATAAAATCCTGTTTTGAAACGATTACAACCCCGGATAAAACCGAAGCGGATTAATCGACCAGTAATGAAATTTAGGAGAGCCGGCTTATGCCGGCGAAAAAGAATGAACGGCAGCAGATTTATTGCTGAGCGATTTGAAAGACCCTCATCTTTGCTGCCATTAAGGATTTCATGTGCATAAATTGAAGAATGCGAAATTATACAATATCCGGGGTTTTTGGCGTTTTAACGATTGAAGGCTTATAATTCTGACGAATGGCATTAGAAACCTGTAAACGGAAACCGAACCGGATGCAAATCGAAAACCTCTAACGAAAAACCAAAAAAAGCCCTGAGACTCCCGCTGCTGGCGGTTCTTTTTGAAAAATCTGTTAAAAAACCTGTTGTATCTTGCGCCCCGAAACCACTTAACCAGTCCGGGCGATTGATCCGGATTCGTTAAATTAATTATTATTATATGTCCGTTGCAGTAGCAAAACCCTTAAACGCCAATTTGAAAGATTATATTCAAATTGCCCGCCCCGACCATTGGTTCAAGAACATTTTTATGGTACCGGGAATGATCATGGCCTTCATGTACACCACGGTCGATTTCTCCGGAATGCTGATTTTCCAACTGGTTGCTGCCGTTTTCAGCACCTGTATGGTAGCATCGGCCAATTATGTGATCAATGAATGGCTCGACCAGGAGTTCGACCGCCATCATCCCATCAAAAAAGAACGTCCCTCTGTTATTAAAAACCTGAACCGGAAAATTGTCTACCTGGAATACGCGATTCTGGCTGCCATTGGACTCTCCGTAGCCGCCCTGCTTTCTTCTTCGTTTTTCATGGTATCACTCTTGCTTTTGATCATGGGAATCTTTTACAATGTGCGGCCTTTCCGTACCAAAGAAAGAGCTTATCTCGATGTTTTGAGCGAATCCGTTAATAATCCAATCCGCTTTGCACTGGGCTGGCTGGTGATCGTTCCCACCGTTTTCCCGCCTTCCAGTATTCTGGTAGCTTATTGGATGGGGGGCGCTTTCCTGATGGCCTGTAAACGATTTGCCGAATACCGCTTCATTAACAATAAAGAACTGGCTGGATTATACCGGAAATCCTTTGAAACCTATACGGAAACATCGCTGCTGATCTCGATCTTTTTTTATGCGCTGACTTCCACTTTCTTCCTAGGGATTTTTCTGATCAAACACCGGATTGAGCTGCTGCTTACTTTCCCGCTGTTTGCGTTACTGTTTGCATGGTATCTGCAGATCACCTTTAAACCCGATTCATCTGCGCAAAGGCCTGAAAAACTTTATAAAGACTGGAAGTTTATGATCTTCATAGCCCTGTTCTTTATTTTCTTTATGGCCCTGCTTTTCATCGATATTGAGTGGCTGAATTATTTCCTCCGAAATAATTTCGGTTAAAAAGGAAGGGCTTTCCGTTCTATTAGCGGAAAGCCCTTTTTTAATAAAAGGATCAAATACAATAGTGGCCTATCATCTTTTTTTCGGGCTGGTCTCAAGAAGCTTTTCCGTTTTCGCTATCCGGATAACCTGCTCAATCCAGTTACTCTTTTCATCTAAAATGAGATCCGGATCTATACCCCGGTCTTCATATTTCAGCAGGCCAAAATTATCATTCATATCTGTAGGGTAAATCTCTATTCTGCCGCCGGGCAACCTTACTCTCCGCCCATAGTTGCTTCCATAACTAAGCGCTCCCCTGGTTGTTTGACCAACAGTGGTAACGTTTTTTAGTTTTTTCAGTTTGAGTGTGAAGATTTCCGCCTGACTTAAAGTCCCGTTGTTAATCAAAACATATAATTGTCCTTTGCGGATGTAATTTCGGAGAAGTGAATAGTACCGTTTCATTTCTTTTTTAGCGCCACCTGCATTATTCCTCAAATCCAGAATTAGAACGGAGCCCTGAAGCGAATTTTTGATTGAATCGTAGAATCGCTGCGATCTTTTACTGGTTTCAGGGTTCGCCTGAAAAGTTTGCAGCAGCAGATACTGTACATTTTTCTGGATGTATTCCAGTTTGAACATATCCGCCGATTCCGGCAGATTTACATAATCAGTTTTTTTGAGTTGTTTGGAATAAGAAAGCCGGGAATAAGAACCATAAAAATTGCTGTTAATCAAAGACTGATTCCGATATTTTTCATTTTGCTGCAGAATAAAATTCTTGTACAAAGGATGACCATAGATGGCCTTGAAAACATTGGGCGCAGATTCATACAGGTGAATGGCAACCTGACCTTTTAACCATAAGTCGATATCGGAATCCAGGATAAGTCCAACCAGCTCATTGGCCTTTATTCGGAAAACTCCAACCCGGTAATATTTGTCGTAATGATAGATTCCTTCCACCGAGTCGGCTGGCTTTGCTGAAAGTATTATTCTCAAAGAATCCAGATCTAGCTCCATTCGGGGGTAGTCCAGAAACTCTTTTGTTAATACAAAACTGTCGATTGCCTGTTTTGATCTATAGTTTCTGTAGTCGGGCAATTCGTAAAATCCCAGATGATTGTCGCGAATCGGAAATATCAATTGCGATAAATTATAAAAATAACTGTATCCTTTTAAATTTTTTACCGAATCAGAAGCCAGCCGCGTATACAAGGCATTGTATGAAGTTAATTTTTCACCTTTGATCTGGGTTTTGAATGAGGGCGTTTTCCGGATAATCGCGTTTAGTGCAGCCAGATCTTTTGCATAAGATCCCGATTGTGCAATTGATACAAGCGCTGGTAGCATCAATAAAGCAAAGAACAAAATTCGCATTACACTTCATTTTGCGGGTTACAATCATCAACAGCGCTCAGCTTATCAAACATTGGTGTCCGGGTAAATGTATTTACTGGGCCCCGGAAGAATAGAAATTTATTACCGTGACAGCAATATTATCAAATCCCGGACTTTATCCTCATCCTTATGTATG
>JAEZAY010000514.1 GCA_023427575.1 Bacteroidota bacterium
ATTTCCTGCTGCATGGCCAGAGCCTGGGTGCGGGCTTCATTTTTTAAACTGTCAATCAGTTGGGTTTTAGCCTCTTCAGCGGTTAATCCGGCAATCTTTTCAAGGCGGCGGATATGCTCTTCCTGGTGTTTTTCGAGTTCAGTTCTTTTCAGATTAACTACATCAATCTGCTTATTCAGGTTTTCCTTAATTGTTTCATTTTCCTTTACCTGTTTTTCCAACTGGTCCAGTTTCTGAGTGATCGATTGTTCCTTTTGCCGGGCGCGATTGTCCAGGTCATTTAATTTGCGGTTTCTTTCCAGTACTTCTTTGTCGTGTTCCGCCTTCAGTTGAACAAATCTTTCCTTTGCCTCCAGTAATTTTTCTTTTTTCAGGTTTTCAGCCGCCAGCTGGGCTTCCGAATTCATTTTCTGCACCTGCAGTTCAGCTTCTTCGATCTGCCTGCGGGTATTTTTCGCAAAGATGATTTTACCTAAGATGATACCAAGCACAAGAGCCACGCCACCTATGATGATGGATATAAGGTTAAGTTCCATTCGTTTTTTAAATTTTGATTGTTCGCTGTTGCCGTTGCCGCCTTAGTTTGGTTCAAAGGGAAACGGTTGTTTGCGAAAGTACAAAAAAGGTGTTGTGTATGAACCGTTAAGGAATTACGCTTTCTAAAATAAATACATAAATGGTTTGCTGACTGCGGCTAAGAACAGTAAATTGCCTGAATAAAAGGTTCCGGATGAAAAAAATTTTCTTTGTTTTAGGTTTCGTTTTACTCGTTTCCACTCTATCGGCGCAATCTTTTCGCCTCGATGGATCCCTGACCAATTTTGGGGAGGAAGTGGATTATGTATATATCAATTACCAGAATGGCAAATCCCGGGTAATGGACAGTACCCGCGTGAAAGACGGAAAATACAGTTTTAAAGGAAATATTACCGAGCCGGTTCTGGCAAACTTCCGGGTGAAGTTTAAAAACAATCCTGAATCTTTCCGGCTCAGGCGTAATTATGCCGCCATCTATCTGCAGCCGGGGCAGATCGGGGTTTCTCATAACGACTCTTTCGTAAATGTAAGTGTAAACGGTTCGGCCGCACATCTCGAATATCAATCCCTTCAGGAAAAAACCAAGCCGGTTTCTTTGCAAATGAATGAGCTGATGACCAAATATTCAGAGCTTTCCAGGGCAAAGGATGAAGAAGGCTTGAAGAAACTGGATGCCCGCTACGAAGAATTGAATGAAGAAATGAAGCAGGTGTACAAAAGTTATCTTTCCGAAAACAGCCATTCGCCCATAGCCATGTACGCATTAAATGAAGTGGCCGGATGGAGTATTGATCCGGAGCTGGTGGAACCGCTGTTCAACAGTTTACCCGAGAAAACCCGCAAACTGCCTTCGGCGGTGGAATTAAAAGAGAAAATTGATCTTGCCAAACTAACGGCGGTTGGGAAGCCAGCTTTAAATTTTACCCAGAACGATACTTTAGGAAAACCCGTCAGTCTTTCTTCTTTTAAAGGAAAATATGTGCTGATAGATTTCTGGGCAAGCTGGTGCGGTCCCTGCAGGAAAGAAAATCCAAACCTGGTGGATGCGTTCAATAAGTATAAAGACAAGGGGTTTCATGTTATCGGCGTTTCCCTGGATCAGCCCACGGGCAAAGACAAATGGATAAAGGCCATTCATGACGATGGCTTATGGTGGACCCAGCTTTCCGATCTGAAATACTGGAAAAATGAAGTGGCTGTTCAATACGGGATCCAGGCGATTCCTCAAAACTTTTTGCTCGATAGAAACGGAATCATCATAGCCAAAAATCTAACGGGTGAAAAGCTTCAGCAAAAGCTGGCGGAAATATTCAAGTAGGGATTTTGCGGAAAGATTAATTTGATGATTAATCTTATTTTGTGGAGTTATTTAAAACAAATCATTCAAAAAAATTTATGAAGAAAGTATTATTGATCGCCTGTATTGTGTCGTCTGTTTCTGTTTATGCGCAAAAGGTGACAAAAAAAGTGGCGCTTGTGAAAGGAGATCAGCTTACAGAACTTGCCCAGGTGAATGTATTCATTACCCAGGAGGCAATGGGTCAGCTAATGGAAATAAAAATGGAATCTTCTGTTACCAATGTAGTGGATGTAAAAGAAAAAGCGGATAACGCGATTACGGTAGCCAACACGCTTACAAAAGTGTTATTAAACATGGACGCGATGGGCCAGGAAATGAAATTTGATTCGGATAAGAAAGAAGATTTGGACGGACAAATGGGGGCCGCCTATCGCGACAAGATTAATAAACCCCGTGAGTATATGCTCGACAACAATGGCGTTGTGAAAGAAGTAAAAACGAAAGAGGAAGTAAAGGCCGACGATGGTTCGCAGATGTTTGGAAACATGGGCGGAGCAATGTATGAAGATAAAGAAGGCAATACCTTTAGTGCGCTCGCCAATCTGCCCGCTGCCGGCGCTTCGGTAGGAGATAGCTGGCAGGATTCCAGCTCGGCGGAAGGAACAAGAACCGTTACAAAGTATACTTTAAAGGAAGTGAAAGGAAACGATGGAATTATTGGCATCGACAGTGATCTCACCATCAGCCGTGAAATGGAACAGCAGGGTATGAATATGCAAATGGAACTGAAAGGAAAAACTGAAGGCGAATATTTGTTCGACGTTAATACCGGAATTATTAAATCCCGTAAACTGACAACAAAAACCGAAGGCAATATTGAAGTGATGGGTCAGTTGATTCCTATGTCGATGGAAACAACTACCGTTAGTAATATAACGAAGAAGTAAAAACGATCATTCCAGTTCCTCCCCGGCAGTTTCGGCAGTTGGGGAGGAATTTTTTTTGGCGGCAATGGCCCGGTCGATCAGGGATTCGATTTTTTTCATTTCGGCCTCCGCATCCGGATCGGGAAGTCCCTGCGCCGATTTCTGCTGCGTTGCATACCATAAAATTACCATGGCGATATAATCCTGCATGTCTTTTCCCGCAAAACTGGTTTTGAATTCCAGTAGTTTATCATTGATGATTTTTACCGTTCCGCGTACAGTCTCCTCATCTTTCGGATCAATCCGGATCCGGTAACTGCGGTCGCCAATAAGAACATTAACGGGGATAAGTGTTTCCATGCTTGCGAATTTCAAATGTTCGTATTAAATTTAAATCCGTCATCGGCGCCCTAATCCAGGCCGGAGATCCAAACTTATGAAAACCAAAATCCTGTCATATGATTGCCAAAGTGAAATCTTCTACTTTTATCGACACGCTCAGTTTTGAAATGGTTTCGTGCACCCAGAATTTTTTGAGAGCAGTTCTCCGCGATGAAACCGGCCTTGTTTGCAGTCAGATTGAAACCATGTTCCCCGAAGATCAGCCTCAGATTACCTGGAAGGGCCTAAACGATCTTCCCTATGGGATTTATACGCTGGTATTGTCGCAGGGCGAAGAGGAATTCAGTCTTCGGATGGTAAAACGAATCTGATCATTCGCTCAGCATACTGATGCATTTGTCGATGTCTTTCAAATACTGATTAAGCCGTTTTTCCAGTTCTCTTTTATCGTTGGGATCCAGTTTCACCGATAGAGTTCTTAATACCGAAATGGTTTTTTCAAGCGATTCTATCTTTTCCGACTGTTCGGCAACCCTGAGGGATTGTTCGGCGGCCTGTTTACGTAAACGATCATTTTCACGCTGAACTGCTTCATAACTACCGAGCAGTATCTGAAGCTTTTCCTGAATTCGTATCAGTTGATCGTTAGGCATTCAGTGTGAAGTTTTATTTTCTTATTTCGGCATTCAGCTCGGTTTCCATCAGGTTCATGATGCTGTTCATCATAGCGTCGATCTCTTTATCCGTAAGCGTTTTCTCTTCGTCGAGAAAAGTGAAGCTGAAGGCCATCGATTTTTTGCCCGCGCCCAGCTTTTCGCTCTCGAAAATATCAAACAGCTTCATGCTCTGAAGTTTGTCCAGTTTCGCTTTCTGAATGGTCGACTGAACCGTTTCATATTTTGTGGAAGCCGGAACGATCAGCGCCAGATCGCGGTATACAGGCAATTGTTTGGGCAAACCCACGAACCGGAGTTCATGATTTGCCAGCACATGTAATAAGGCATTCCATTGAATATCGGCGAAGTATACAGGTTGCTTTATATCAAAGCGATTCAGTTCGCGGGAAGATACTGTTCCCAACTCTGCCAGCAACTGGTTCTTATAAAACACCTGAAGCGCTGAAGCGAATTTATTTCCCTGAGAAATCTTCCATTCTGTTTTATCTGCACCGGCGAGCTGCAAAATCCGCGTTACCAACCCTTTCATATAAAAGAGATCTGAACTGCCGGCCTTTTGTTTCCATCCTCCTGCCGCGATATTTCCGGTTACGTATAAACAAAGATGATCGATTTCAATAAACTGATTTTCAGCTCCGCTTTTATACGTTTTACCAAATTCAAAAAACTGCAGATCGCTGTTTTTCCGGTTCAAATTATATGCCACTGCTTCCAGGCCGGTTTCCAGCATGGAAGGGCGCATGATATTGTGTACCGCGCTGAGATTATTCAGCAGGCGAACACTGTTTTCCAGCTCCGATTCTTCGAAATAGGCGGCATTGGTAATGGAGTTGGTGAAAATTTCATGGAACCCGGTTCCGATCAGGTAGGATGCTGCCTTTTCAATAAATAAATACCGGTGGCCATCAGATTCAGTAGAAGGCGAAATGGTAATAGATCCGGGGATTTCGATATTATCATAACCATCAATCCGCATGATCTCTTCCACTATATCGGCGGGCAGGCTAATATCGGGTTTGCTATAAGGAACGGAAACCCGGATATCATCAATGCCTTCTTTTTCGATATCAAATCCCAGTGAAACCAGGATCTTTTTTACGGTATCGGGATGATAATTTTTTCCACTAAGTTTTTTCAGGTAATGGTATTTCATCCCCACCGAAGTTTTCTCCTCCTTCCCCGGATACAGATCTACCAGTTCGGATGCAATTACACCGCCGGCAATTTCCTGGATCAGTAAAGCCGCTCTTTTCAATACATTCACCGTGTTGCTGATATCCACATTCTTTTCAAAACGCGAGGCCGCTTCCGTTCTCAGATTATGCCTGAATGAAGTTTTACGAATATCAATGGGATTAAACCAGGCACTTTCTAAAAATATGTTTTTGGTTGCTGATTTCACGCCGGATCTTAAACCGCCAAAAACGCCGGCTATACACATGGCCGCGCTGTTTCCATCACAGATCATCAGATCCTGCGCACTTAATGCCCGTTCTTTTTCATCCAGCGACTGAAAAATAGTTCCCTCTGCCAGGTTTTTAACCAGGATTTTCCCGCCCCCAATCTCGTCCAGATCAAAAGCATGCAGGGGTTGACCGGTTTCATGGAGTACAAAGTTGGTAATGTCTACTATATTATTGATGGGACGCTGGCCAATAGCCAGTAACCTGTCCTGCAACCATTTCGGCGAAGGCCCGACGGTAATTCCGCTAATGCTGACACCGCTATACCTTTTACATGCTTCCGGGTTGGTAATTATCACTTCTACAGGATGTGTATTTCCGCCCGGTTTAAACGCGTTGCTGTATGGGTACTTCGGTTTTAACTCGGTTTTATCATGATGTGTTAAATAGGCGCAAACATCGCGGGCTACGCCCAGGTGGCTCATGGCGTCCATCCGGTTTGGAGTTAGTCCTATTTCGTACACCCAGTCGGTATATGGATGGAAATAATCGGAAGCGGGAGTACCCGGCTTCAGTTCAGCCGGCAGGATCATGATGCCCTCGTGGTTTTCGCTGATGCCGATTTCATCCTCGGCGCAAATCATTCCAAAACTCTCAATGCCCCTGATCTTAGCCACTTTCATGGTAAGCGGAGTTCCGTTTTTCGGATATATGGTTGAACCTACAGGTGCTACCACCACCTTCTGACCCCCGGCCACGTTGGGAGCGCCGCAAACAATTTGGAGATTGTCTTTGCCACCGGTATTTACTTCGGTTAACCGAAGTTTATCGGCATTGGGATGAGCAGTTACGGAAACTACTTCGCCTACCACAAGACCGGCAAGACCGCCCTTCATACTTTCAAATCTTTCCAGGCTTTCCACTTCCAGCCCGATTGAGGTCAGTATTTTACTAAGTCGTTCAGGTTCAACCGTCACTGGAAGATATTCACTCAGCCAGTTATATGAAATCGTCATTCTGTTTTTTGTTTTTCTTGATGGCGCAAAGATAAAGGTTTGAATGAATGAGAAGGGACCGGTTTTTTGTGAAGAAGGCCGGCTCCATCTGCTGTGCAACCAAACGGATTCCGGCTTTCCTTTAATCCGATGCTTTTTTCGGTTATGGATCTACGTGAAAACCGGGCTTTGGAACCGTTTTACTTTAAAAACGGTATGATCATTTTTGGAAAAATGCCGGGAAAATCTCGGCTTATCAAGCTAAAAAAACTGCAAAATCATGCTGGTAGCGCATCTCAAAGTTTCCGGATTACTACCAAATATTTGGGTCAAAATCTTTCCGCACAGACCCTGTGAATAACCGGAAAAAATGCGCTGAAAACTTTCCCTGACTGTGAATAACTAAAAAAATGATGTGAATTCAAGGCAGGAGCGGATGTGAACAATTGGTGAGCGCTTTGTTAACAAACAAATCTCAAAACAAAGACCGGTGGTTAAAAATTATGACTTTATATTCGCCCTCCCGACAAACCTGGTAACATTCCGGTAACATTTCCGCCATATTCTTTAAACGAAGCAGCGGGTGGTCCGAAAGGCAGGTTTGATCCAAAATCCAATTGACGCCGGCCGGTTTTTTTCCCGGCGAAAACAAAAAACCAGGGCTTTTGTTTTGAACTAATTTTGCGAAATGGAAATTTCGCGTGACTAACCCTATACATGGATTATTATGGATTTGACCAATTTAAATAAGGACCGGAAATCCAGGAGAAAAAGCTCGCCTGATCTGAGCACCATGGTTTATGGCAAGGTTCCGCCCCAGGCTAAAGATCTGGAAGAGGCAGTTTTAGGGGCGATCATGCTGGAAAAAAGCGCTTTTGATACCGTTGTAGAAATATTAAAACCCGAATGTTTTTATGTTGAAGCCAATCAGCGCATTTACAAAGCGATGCAGAGCCTTCAGCAGAAGAACCAGCCCATCGATATTTTAACCGTTGTTGAAGAACTGAAAACCAAGGAAGAGCTGGATCTTGTAGGAGGCCCTTACTATGTAACCCGCCTTACCAATGCCGTTGTTTCCTCCGCCAATATTGAAACGCATTCCAGGATCATTCTGCAGAAATTTATCCAGCGCGAACTGATCCGGATCAGCGGAGAAATCATCGGCGATGCATACGAAGACAGCACCGATGTATTCGACCTGCTCGATGATGCCGAATCCAAATTATTTGAGATCACAAATAATCACCTCCGCAAAAATTTTGACAGCATTGATACGGTGCTTGTAAAAACTGTTCAGCGGATTGAAGACATGCGCCACCGCAATGAAGACATTACCGGTGTGCCCAGCGGATTCAGTTCACTGGATACCGTAACATATGGATGGCAGTCCACCGATCTGATCATCCTGGCAGCTCGTCCTTCTGTAGGTAAAACGGCTTTTGCCCTGAACCTGGCCCGCAATGCGGCCCTTCATCCCACAAAACCCAGCGGGGTGGTGT
>JAEZAY010000180.1 GCA_023427575.1 Bacteroidota bacterium
CGATCTTTTATTTGAGCCAGGAACAAAAACAAATCGCCGCTACTCTTATCTCCGAAATGGAAGCCTCGAATAAATGGCCGGGAAAAATTGTTACGGAATTGGTGCCTGCCGGTGATTTCTGGAATGCGGAAGAAGAACACCAGAACTATCTGCAAAAAAATCCCGGAGGTTATACCTGTCACTTTATAAGGCCCGACTGGGTGCTTTGATCCTGGCAATGATGAGTCCGTAGGTTTTTGCAATATTGTTTAATCAGCGCATTTTATATATATTGTACTACGACCATTGCTAATTGAAAAAACTGGCTGCCATATTTTTTATTGCCGTCCTGGTATTTAACTGGTGGGGATACCGCCTTATTATGTGTATCTGGGAGGAGGGGGCTGATAAAGAGCTCGAAGTAAAACTGGACAATCACCAGTATGATGAAAGGCAGTTGCTGGAAATTAAAGTTCCGATTAATATTCCCTATTTAATTAACGATGCCGATTTTGAAAGGCATTACGGTGAAATCGAAATCGATGGCAGAAATTATTCTTTTGTAAAGCGTAAGGTGGAAGATGGATATCTTATCCTGAAATGTATTCCCAACAATGCGGAGGAGCAAATCAAAGAAGCCGGAAACGAATTTTTTAAAAAAACAAGCGGCCTGGGCTCCACAGAGAAAAAACAAGCCAGTCTGAATTTCGCTAAAAACTTCTGGAGCATTTACGATTGCCACAAAAATGAATATTCCCTCATCAGTCCCGCAGGCGTTTCAGCCGGTAAGGCGCTGATACGAAGTTTGCGGATCCCAGATATCTGTTTAAGCAGTCCGGATCAACCGCCGGAGCTTCTCCTTTCCTGACTCTTTTTTTTTGCAAACTAAACCGGGAACTAAGCTGCTTAGATGCTATGCAGTTTCTATCAATCATTCAATTGGTTAATTGTATGAATGATCTCTTCGTTTAGTATCATCCTCCACAAAAACATCTTATTGTATGCCCCATATTGATCTGGAGCCGCATTTGCCCGGCATTACCGGCCTCCTGGAATATCGTAAAGATTCCGCCCTGCCTATTCGCGGTCTCACTCAATTCCTTCTTCGTGGTCCCAATACTCTTACCGAAGCTGAACGGGAACTGATTGCCACCATCGTTTCGCATCGAAATGAATGCCGCTTCTGTACAGCCGCGCATACCGCGGCCGCAGATATGCTGATGGGTGAAACAGAAACCTGTGAAGCAGTAAAAAAAGATTTGAACAATGCGCCCGTAACAGCAAAAATGAAAGCGCTATTACAGATTGCGGCCCTTGTTCAGGCCTCGGGTAAAAATGTAACGGAAGAATCTATCAGCGCAGCAAAACAGGCAGGTGCAAGCGATCTGGAAATCCATGATACGGTCTTGATCGCCGCTTTATTCTGCTTGTATAACCGCTATGTAGATGGGCTTGCCACAGCCATGCCCGAAAAGCCTGAATATTTTCAAACCCTTGCCGAAAGGCTGGTTAATCATGGCTACAACCGGCTGCCTCAGGGCTACGATCATCTTAAAAACAAATAAACATTCCCAAAAAACCAACATGAAACATACTGTTATCTTATTCTTTTTATCTGTTTGCTTTCAGCAGATTCTGGGGCAGGCACTGAAGATCTCGGGTTCCGTAACCGATCAGCTCAATGGCGAGCCAATTGCGAATGCCTCTGTAACAATCAAGGGAAAACTAACCGGCACCATAACCGACTCAAAAGGGAACTTTGAATTTGAAACAAATTTAAAACTGCCGCTTACCTTAAAAATTTCCATCATTGGGTATACGGAAAAAGAAGTTGAACTAAATGATGGCAACCAATCAATTTCCATTCAACTTGAAAAGAATACGGGCGTATTAAACGAAGTGGTTGTTTCTGCCTCGCGAATGCCTGAAAATATCCTGCAATCGCCTGTTAGCATTGAAAAAATGAATTTGAAAGGCATTCGAGAAACGCCGGCGCTGAACTTCTATGAAGGCCTGCGGGATCTCAAGTCGGTGGAGATGGTCACCAGCAGTCTCACTTATAGCCAGATCAATACGCGCGGTTTTAATCATACCGGAAATTCCAGGTTTCTGCAATTGATTGATGGGATGGACAATCAAACTCCTGGACTAAATTTTTCGGTAGGCAATATGCTCGGCGCATCTGAACTGGATTTGGAAAGCGCTGAACTGATCCCCGGTGCGGCATCCGCCCTCTATGGCCCCATTGCATTCAACGGAGTATTGATGCTTACCACCAGGGATCCATTTAAGTACCAGGGGCTTAGTACCCAGGTTAAAATGGGGGTAAATCATCTCGGAGAAGAATTCGCAGACCCAAAACTTATGTCGGACCAGGCCCTGCGCTATGCCAAAGCCTTTAATAACCGCTTTGCTTTTAAATTAAATGCTTCTTATTTGAAAGGGCTTGACTGGCACGCAACCAATTATACGGATGTAGATGCACAAACGCCGCAAGCGAACCGCGGGGATAACAATCCCGCGCGGAATGCACTCAACATTTATGGCGACGAAGTGGCCAGAACCATTACGGGAATTGGAAGAGTTTCACGTACCGGATATGAAGAGCGTTTCCTGATGGATTATGATGTGTACAGCCTGAAACTGGGCGGCAGCCTGCACTACCGGATCACCGACAACCTGGAAGCGATATACGAGTATCGGTTTGGCAAGGGCACCGCAGCATATACCGGCAGCAATCGTTTTTCCATCAATGATTTTACGCTGCAGAATCATCGTCTTGAACTCAAAGGCAGCAACTATTTTATCCGGGCCTATACATCCGAAGAACATTCGCACAATTCCTACAATGCGCGTTCCCTGGGGCAGTTAATCAATCGCAGTTGGGTGAAAGATTTGAATGGGAATGTTGTAAATCCGCATCAGGCCGATGAGGTTTGGTTTCAGCGGTACACAGAGGCCTACCAGGGGAATATCAACGGCGTAACGGCAGCAAATCATCCGGCTGCCCGAGCTTTTGCTGATGAAGGAAGATTTATGCCGGGAACAGATTCGTACAACCGCGAGAAAGAGCGCCTGATCCAATTGCGCGGCAATGGCGGAGCAGGGATCTTTAGTAACAGCAAATTTTTTCATTCCGAAGGCCAGTATGATGCCAGCAACAGCATAAAGTTTTTCGACCTCCTTATTGGCGGCAGCTTCCGGCGTTATAATATGTTCACGGACGGAACATTGCTCGATGATAAAAATCAGAAGATCCTGATTGACGAATACGGCATTTTTGCACAGGTTTCCAAAAAACTTCTGGAAGAAAGATTAAAACTGACCGCATCGCTCCGATACGATAAAAATGAAAACTTTGATGGCAACCTTACACCGCGGTTTTCGGCGGTATACACTGCAGGCAAGCTGCATAACTTTCGGGTTTCCTACCAAACCGGATTCAGGAACCCAACGCCTGTAGATCAATATATCAAGCTGAATGCCGGGCCTATTACCATCCTGGGTGGAGTTCCAAATAACAGTAAAGGAATGAATGTATATGAAAATACGGTAACCGCGGCTTCAATGGGTGTTTTCGGGCCCGCATTCGGGCAATCAGTTGCCATGGGAACAGCCCCTCAGGATGCCATTATGGAGCATAAAGACAAACTGGTGAAATCGGATGTAGCCTATATAAAGCCAGAGCTTATCAAAACTTTCGAAATCGGTTACAAATCACTGTTAGAAAACAGCCTGTTGATAGACCTTAACTATTACTACAGCAGTTATACTGATTTTATCATTAACCAGGTGGTTATGCAACCAGCCAGTTCCGTGTTGGGGCCTGACGGAAAAATAAATCCGGCGGCAGCGGCCGATCTGCTGAACGGCAGCATGACCCTGTACCAGCTCTATACAAATGCAGCCGATAAGGTATCATCGCAGGGCGCCACAGCGGGTATTACTTACCTCTCGGAAAAAGGTTACACCATCGGCGCCAATGCCACCTGGGCTTCTTTTGATATCAAAGATGCCAATCCGAATAATGTACCCGCGTTTAATACGCCAGACTGGCGTACAACGCTAACTCTGGGAAACAGCAATATCCGGAAGAATTTTGGCTTTAACCTATCGTGGCGCTGGCAAAATGCATACGATTGGGTTGGTTCTTTTAATGAACTGCGACCCGGACGTATCAATGCCTTTTCAACCATAGATGCAGCCATCAGCTATCGTTTTTCAACTTTTAAGTCGATGGTAAAATTGGGTGGGAGCAATTTGCTGAACCATAAAGTATATCATGGTTTTGGATCTCCCTCGGTAGGTGCTGTTTATTATATCTCCATTACCTGCGACCAGTTATTGAAATAGACTGAGCGGCGGGTTATTTGTCATCTAAAATAGAAATCGATGAATTCAGCCAATTCGGGCGATATAAGTTTGAACCAGGAATTACCAATCTCCGTACCATACCGGATCATGCTGTTTGCCCTTTGTTTTATCGCCATCGCATTGGGTGGAACGGTATCTACATTAATGAGTGTATACCTGCCGGTTGCCGTCACAGATCTTTTGGGCGGCCGGAATCCGGATGAACTAAACAGGATCGGCGCATATATCAACGCGTTATTCATATTTGGCTGGGCTATTGGAGGACTTACCTGGGGGGTCATTAGTGATAAAGCCGGACGGAAAAAATCGCTGTTGCTTGCGATTGCCTGTTACGGCTTATTTACCATTATAACGGGACTTGTTCAGTATTGGTGGGCAGTGGTTTTCTGCCGGTTTATGAGCGGCTTTGGAGTTGGGGGCGTGTCGGTCATCGCCTTTACTTTGCTCAGTGAAGTATGGCCCCAAAAGAGCCGTGCGGTGGTTGTCGGGATTCTTTCAATTGCCTTTCCTGCCGGAATATTTTCTGCAGGGCTTATAAATTATATTGTCAGCTCCTGGCGGGGCGGCTTTATGGTGGGAATTATTCCACTGTTGATGGCGTTGGTTGGATTTTTCTTTTTAAAAGAATCGGCCAATTGGAAAACCAGCCGGCAGCAGAATAAGCCCGGAATTCATCCGGGCCCAAACCTGTTCTCCAGGAACTACCGTTCTAATCTCATAACCGGCGCACTGATCTTCGGGGCCATGCTGATCGGATTATGGGCAATATTTTCATGGCTTCCCACCTGGGTGCAAACTCTTTCTGCTTCCCATGATGCGCAAAAAGAAAGAGGCCTGAGCATGATGTTGCTGGGAATGGGCGGACTAATCGGAGGATTTCTTTCCGGCTGGCTGGCCAACGCGCTGGGCCTGATCCGCTCCATGGCAGTTTGTTTCACGGCATGTACAATCCTTTCGTTCATTCTATTTAAAACGAATCAATCCGTCAGCCCGCTTCTTTACATGGAGATCGGTTTGCTTGCTTTGTTTTTCGGAGCCAGCCAGGGAGTGTTAAGCGCCATGATCCCATTGTTGTTCCCGGTTTCGATCAGGGCTTCCGCCACCGGATTCTGTTTTAATATCGGAAGACTGTTCACCGGAACGGCCGTATTGTTTGTTGGGGTGATGGTTGTGGCGCTTGGCGGATATGGAAATGCGCTTTTTATTTTTTCACTCGTTTTTATCCCGGGCCTGATCACCATTTTCAGCCGGAAAATAAAACCGCTTGTTTGATCCTTTTCATACATTAAAAACCATTTAATATGCCTCATATATCATTGCCCGAAGGCGTTCCGGGAATCAGAAGCCTGGCCTTGTACCGGCCTGAAACCGGAAAATTTCTGTACGAGCTGGCCCAGCAACTATTGCGCGGCGATTCAACCTTATCGGAAGCTGAAAGAGAGTTGATAGCGGCCTTTGTTTCATTTAAAAATAATTGCGGCTTTTGTATGAATAGCCACGCTGCGGCTGCCCGTTGCTTATACAAGGAAGATGAAAGCCTGGTGGACGAAGTACTAAAAAACCCGGCGGAGTCCGGAATTGATGATAAGATGAAAGCATTGCTGGCAATTGCCGCGAAGGTTCAGGTTTCCGGTAAACTGGTTTCACCGCCTGATATTGAGGCCGCAAAAAATTTGGGTGCCACGGAGCGCGAAATCCACGATACGGTTCTGATTGCTGCCAGCTTTTCCATGTTCAACCGGTATGTGGATGGTTTATCAACGCTCACACCCACCAACCCCGATGAGTATGCGGAAATGGGCAGAAGAATGACAAGCTACGGCTATGTACTTCCTCAAAATTCTGAATCAACGACCGGATAAATGAAATTTGTAAAAACAATTTTCTTTTACATGATTACCTGCTTACGCTTTAAATTTTGAATTTTATAAAACATAGCTATGAAAACAATTTTCTGGATCGGATGGATCGGGCTTCTTCTCTTCGAGATAGCCAATGTATATTTTATCATGCCGATGCCGGGCAGTCAGCAAATGAACAGTGTGGATGCTGCCTATTTCATGTATAGCTGGCGATGGGTGTTCAGGGCTGTATTTGGCCTGATGATTATAGGTGGACTATTGCTTGGCGGCTGGAAAAAAAGATGGCTGATGGTGATTCCGGTTCTGATTGCAAGCGGAGTGATTTATATGGCCAATTTTCAGATGGCGGCCGATGCCATGTTTAAAGAACCAAATACCCTGATCATGGCGGATGCGGCAGAAAACGATGTAGATCCCCAGCGCCTGGTAATCGGCTTATCACTCAATGGAGAATCAAAAGCTTACCCGATCCGATTTTTAGGTTATCATCACCAGGTACAGGACAGTATTGGTGGTAAACCGGTTCTTATAACCTATTGTACTGTTTGCCGTTCGGGTCGCGCATACGAACCAACCGTTATGGGTCGAAAGGAAAAATTCCGGCTCGTTGGAATGGATCATTTTAATGCCATGCTTGAAGACGAAAACACCAAAAGCTGGTGGCAACAGGCAACAGGGAAAGCCGTGGCCGGAACCCTGAAAGGCCAGCAGCTGCCGGAGCTCGCCAGCAAACAATTATCGCTGGAACAATGGCTGAAACTGTATCCCGATTCAAAGATCATGCAGGCCGACCCCGGGTTTCTGGATTCATACGATACATCGCTCCGCTATGAAAGCGGGCTCAGCAAAAGCAGACTAACCGGAACGGACAGCCTATCGTGGAAGGACAAATCATGGGTGATCGGAATCCGTTCTGGAGCTGAAGCAAAGGCTTACGACTGGAACCAGTTAAAAGCTGCGAGGGTGATCAGGGATCAGCTGAATAATCAGCCGATCGCGCTGGTGCTGGGCTCCGATGATAAAACGTTTTTTGCCTTTGAAATACCCTTCGCCGATGCGAGGCTTAGCCTGACAAACGATACGATCATATTAAATCAAAAGCATTTTCTTTTAAACGGAAATGGGATCGATACCGCCTATTCGCTAAAACCAGTTCAGGCTTACCAGGAATTCTGGCATAGCTGGAGGCAGTTTAATCCGGATTCAAAAAAATACTAGCAGGTATGGGTTTCAGGTAGATCATCCAGGCCAGACCCGCAGAGATCCGCAAATAATTTTTTTAAAAAAATGAATTATTTGAAATTCCTTTATTAGCTTTGTGTTTCAAAGTGCTTTTAATGAAAGATGAACAGGATTATATCCGCGACATAACTGAAATGCGTTCCATGATGGAACGTTCATCCAAGTTTTTATCACTATCGGGCTGGGCCGGAATTATGGCCGGCAGTTTAGCCTTAGCAGGAGCCTATATTGCCTGGCGCTTTCTAAATTTTAATCCAAGCGGAATTTCCGATGCTTTGGACACTGAAGGAAACAGCAATGATCAGCTCAATAAACTCTTCATGCTGGCGCTGGCTGTACTAATTCTGGCTTCATTCAGTGCCATATTTTTTTCGCAGCAAAGAGCCCGAAGAAGAGGGGAAGGGATCTGGAATTCCACTACCCGGCGTTTGCTGATCAGTATGCTGGTTCCCCTGGCAGCCGGCGGAATTCTGATCCTTATCCTGGTTTCAAAAGGACTGATCGGCCTGATGGCTCCACTCTCATTACTTTTTTATGGACTGGCCTTGTTTAATGCCAGCAAATTTACAGTCGCCGAAGTACGGACACTTGGATTCACGGAAATTTTACTTGGACTGATTGCCTGTTTTTTCATTGAATATTCACTGCTGATCTGGGCGCTGGGGTTTGGAATTGTACATATTATTTACGGCATTTATATGCACTACAGATACGAAAGATGAAAGTTCTGATCGAAGGATTGCATAAGACGTTTGAAAGCAGGGTTCGGCTGGGTATTATGTCGGTGCTGGCGGTAAACGATGCCCTGGACTTTAACTCGCTGAAAGAATACTTCGAAATTTCGGATGGCAACCTGGCAAATCACATCAAGGCACTTGAAAAGGAAGCTTTCATCAGCGTAAAAAAATCATTCATCGGACGAAAACCAAATACCCGGTATTTCATGACCAGAAAAGGGAAAAAGGCATTTGACGAACATCTCCGGGCCCTCGAAAACCTGATCAGGACTCAAAAATAATAACCAATAAATCAATTCATAATGAACAACTTAGCAGAAGATCTCCATTTAACCCAAGCCAAATTTTTTTTCTTCCTATTTTTTTACCTTTTCACTTTGTAAAACAAAGTTCTTTTATTTAGATTTACATTCCAGCCACAACTTTAAACCATGAATGCTCCAAAAACAAACGATATGAAAGATCAAATCTTAGCTCATATAGATGAGCCTGCTTTCCTCGAAAAAATTTACCGTAACAACCGGATCCATTTCAAAAAAGAATTTTTTAACCTTTATCCTCAATTGCAGGGGCATTCGCTGGCCGAATTCTGGAAAGAAAGACTTCATTTCGAAAAAGAGGAATTCAGTGCCGGAAGCCGCCGTGATCTTATTTTCATCGTCGTTCTGGCCCTGATCGCCGGGCTGATCGCCAAAATGCCCGCCCTGCTTCAAATAGAAGAAGAATACTTTTACAGCCGTAATATTGGCTTCATCTTATTCCCTGCACTTACCGCCTGGTTCGCCTGGAAAAACAAGTTGAGCCTGACCAACCTGCTGATTACCGGCGGCGCCTTTCTCACGGGGGTTTTGTTTATAAACTTCCTACCCAACGATAAGGGAAGCGATACCCTGATTTTATCCTGTATCCATCTGGTGCTTTTCCTATGGTCGGTGCTTGGATTTGCATTTGTAAACGGCCAGCGAACAAATGCGGAAAAACAAATGCAGTATCTCAGTTTTAATGGAGACCTGCTCGTTATGACCGCACTCATCGTAATTGCCGGCGGCATCCTTACGGGAATTACCATTGGATTGTTTTCTCTGATCGGGTATGATATTGCCAATTTCTATTTTGAGAACATTGTTGTATTTGCCCTGCCGGCCGCACCAATTCTTGGCACCTGGTTGATCCAGACAAATCCTTCACTGGTAGGGAAAGTATCACCGGTGATCGCCCGGATTTTCAGTCCCCTGGTGTTGATCATGCTGGTCATCTATCTGGGCGCCATGATATATGCCGGAAAAGATCCTTATAACGATCGTGATTTCCTGCTGGTATTCAATGCGCTTTTAATCGGAGTAATGGCCATCATCTTCTTTTCCGTAGCAGAAGGCTCCAAATCAGAAAAATCGAAAGCTGAACTCTGGATCTTATTGCTGCTGTCTACCGTAACCATTGTGGTTAATGGTATCGCTTTATCAGCCATTATTTTCAGAATCTCCGAATGGGGAATTACTCCCAATCGCATGGCAGTGCTGGGTGGTAATTTATTAATCCTGCTTAACCTTCTACTGGTTAGCTGGCAATTGTATAAACTGGTTTCAAATAAAACGGAAATCAATGCGGTTGGTAAAGCGATCTCCTATTTTTTACCGGTATATGCCATATGGACCATTGTTGTCACCTTTCTATTTCCGTTTCTGTTTGGATTTGCATAGCAAATCCTGAAACCATAGCAATTAATCCGGTCATTTCCATGAAAAGAGATCGATTGAATGGAATTGCTCCAATTAAAAAACTGCATTTTCAAATTCTTAAAAGAAGATCAATTCATCAGGGCTCTTATGTTATTATTAACGAAGAGCCCCATCTTTACCTCATTAGCAGAAAATCACCTTTTTAATTGTCTGAGAAAAACGAAATCCTTTTCTAGCAACGAAACC
>JAEZAY010000036.1 GCA_023427575.1 Bacteroidota bacterium
TCAGCCTGATTACCATTCAGCAGGGTATTAATATTCCGTTACAGGATCCTATACATGGCGAAGATCGGAATGATGTAATGATAAGCGCCATTATACCAGCTTAAAATTTCAGTAAGTGAAAAGTGTCAGGCTGTTAGCTTGGACAATTCAGGCCTGACAATGAAGAAATGGATACTTATTTCAGGATATTTCTGCTGATAACTATGCGCTGAATCTCACTGGTGCCTTCATAAATCTGGGTAATCTTCGCGTCGCGCATCAGTCGTTCAACATGGTACTCTTTCACGTATCCATATCCGCCATGGATCTGGACCGCTTCGGTGGCCGTCCACATCGCGGTTTCCGATGCGAATACTTTAGCCATGGCGGCACTTAATGTATAGTCTTTACCCTGGTCTTTTTCCCAGGCAGCGCGCATGCATAAAAGCCGGGAAGCCTCAATTCTGGTAGCCATATCTGCCAGCTTGAACTGGATGGCCTGGTGCTGGGCAATCTCTTTACCGAAGGTTTTTCTTTCCTTTGAATATTTCAGTGCCAGTTCATAGGCTCCGGATGCAATTCCCAAAGCCTGCGCGGCAATACCAATTCTACCCCCGTCAAGGGTTCCCATGGCGAAACTAAAACCAAAACCATTTTCACCGATCATGTTTTCTTTTGGAACTTTCACATCCTGAAACATGATGCTGTGGGTGTCGCTACCCCTGATCCCCAATTTATTTTCCTTGGCGCCCACTGTTACACCCGGCCAGTCTTTTTCTACAATAAATACATTGATGCCACGGCTCCCTTTTGAGATATCGGTTTGGGCCATCACCAGATAGACGGAAGCTGAATTTCCATTGGTAATCCAGTTTTTGGTGCCGTTCAGTAAAAAATAATCGCCCTTGTCTTCCGCAGTTGTTCGTTGAGAAGTGGCGTCGCTGCCGGCTTCCGGTTCGCTTAAGAGAAAGGCGCCAATATACAGCGCATCGTCTTTTTTCCCCTGTGCCAGCGGCGTAAGGTATTTTCTTTTCTGATCTTCATTGCCATACTTCTGCAAACCCCAGCATACCAGTGAATTGTTTACGCTCATACTCACGCTTACACTGGCATCGATCTTGCTGATTTCTTCCATGGCCAGCACATAACTAACGGTATCCATCCCGGCTCCCCCATACTCGGGGTCAACCATCATTCCCATAAAGCCGAGATCGGCCAGTTTCATTATCTGTTCATGCGGAAATTTTTGATGTTCATCCCGCTCAATTACGCCGGGTAAACATTCTGTACGGGCGAATTCCCTGGCAGCATTGCGAATCATTAATTGTTCTTCGGTAAAATCCAGATGCATGTATTGTATTTTATAGAGAGGCAAAATTAGCAGAATAGATGGAAAAAACTAACAACTGTTTGCATAAATGAAAAATGATCATTGCCATTTTGTATCTTCGGTATCTCCATGAAGAACATTAAGTTAATCGAGATACCTTCCGAGATTGGCGCAGGCACCAGAGGGGCAAGCCTTGGAATTGATGCCATTAAGATTGCGGCGATGGATTTTATGAGTAATTTTTTTATTCATTTTCCTTCAGAGAAAATTCCGCATGAAAATAAGCTATTGTATGAACCGATCGAATCGCCCTATGCCAAAAGGATAAAAGGCATTGCCGCACTGTATGAAAAAGTTAGCAAGGCCGTCAGTGAATCGATGAAGAACAATTTTTTTCCGGTGGTGCTGAGCGGGGATCACAGTATGGCCGGCGCTACCATTGCCGGAATTAAAATGGCGCGACCCAACGGTACGCTGGGGGTGATCTGGGTAGATGCTCATGCCGATCTGCATACGCCCTATACTACCCCTTCCGGTAATCTTCATGGAATGCCCCTGGCGGCAGCGATCAATGAAGACAATGAAGAGTGTTCAGTTCATGAACTGGATGAAGAAACCGTGAAACAATGGAATTTTTTGAAAACGATTGGTAACATCGCCCCCAAGGTTTCGCCTGAACACGTGGTTTTTATCTCCCTCCGTGATTTTGAAAAAGAGGAAAAACACCTGATCGACAAATATGGAATGAAGGTCATTTCCACCAGCGAGGTGCGGCGGAAAGGACCTGAAAATATTGTCAGAAGCGTTACCCGCTATCTTTCTGAATGCACGGATATTTACATCAGCTTCGATGTAGACAGCCTGGATTCGGCCATTTCAAAAGGTACCGGCACTCCGGTATCAAACGGGCTCCGGGAAAGAGAGGCCGAAGACCTGATCAGCAAGTTTATGCAAAACCGGAAGGTCTGCTGCTTTGAAATTACGGAAGTGAATCCCACGCTCGATAAAGAAAATCTGATGTCGGAAATCGCCTTTAATATTCTGCAGCGAAGCGTGAATGTTCTGCTGATGAGTTGAACTAACGGGAATCAGCAACCGCATTTACTTTCCGGCCTGTTCATTCTTTCTCCGGTCCATATCTTCCAATGCCGCTTCAAATCCCATGGGACTGTAATCAAGATCTTTTTTGGCCTTACTGATATTAAATCCGGTGCGTGGAGGTCTTTTTCCCGGCTGCGTAAAAAGGGTACTGTTTGTTTCTTCAATATACTCCACCGGTAATTTATAATATATGGCTGTTCTGATGGCCATTTCGTAAGGACTCATTGTATCGGCTCCGGAGATATGATAGATCCCGGATTTTCGGCCTTCCAGTATCTTATGAATTCCTTTTACCAGATCCATTACATAGGTTGGCGTCCGCAACTGATCGGAAACAACCCGAATGGTTTTACCGGATTCCAGATTTTCTTTCACCCAGGTTAAGATATTGGGCCTGGTTCCCTCCACTGTATTGCCATAAACCAGAACGGTGCGCACAATCGCCCAATCCAGTCCGGATTCCATTACCGCCTGCTCCGCCGCCAGTTTGGTACTGCCGTAATAGTTAACAGGTGATGGCTGATCTTCTTCCTTATAAGGTCCGCTTAAACCGTCGAATATAAAATCGGTGGAAACATAGATCAGCCGGCTGGCCGTAACCTTTGCCGCATCTATTAAAAACCGGGTGGCTGAAACATTAATATTATAACAAGCCTGTTTATTTTCTTCACTGGTATCGACCTGGGTCATGGCGGCCGCATGTATGATCAGGTCGGGTTTTAACTCGAGAACCAACTCATTCAAACGAACCCCATCCGTAATATCCAGTTCGGAATATTGAAAAGCTCCGGCGCCATCGATCCGGCATTTTCCCGTACCGATTGCCGTTATATCGTGGTTCCAGCGAATCAGTTCATGCACCAGATGCTGCCCCAATAATCCATTTGCGCCAGTGATAAGAATCTTCATTTAAATCGTTTTAAAATTCATTCTTTCGAAATGACCCAGTTGTTAATAGTGGATCTCAACTTTCGTATTTTTATTTTCTAAAATGCCTTTTTCTTTTCTCCGGCAGATGGAAAGCTGGGAGTAAAACCCATGTTATAAAAACTGAAGCAGAAAATATCCGCCATTGCTTCGATGGCCTTGGTGGTATTGCTGGAACCATGACCGGAATTCGTATCGATCCGGATCAGCACCGGATTTTTGCCTTTATGTTTTTCCTGTAAAGTTGCGGCATATTTAAATGAATGTGCCGGCACTACCCGGTCGTCGTGATCGGCCGTTGTTATCAGTGTGGCAGGATATTCAACCCCCGCTTTAATATTATGTATGGGTGAATACGCATACAGATTTTTAAATTGAACCGGATCTTCACTGCTGCCATATTCAGCGATCCAGTTCCATCCGATGGTGAATTTGTGAAAACGCAGCATATCCATCACACCAACCTGTGGTATGGCCACTTTAAACAAATCGGGACGCTGGTTGATAACAGCACCTACCAGTAATCCCCCATTCGAACCGCCCCGAATTGCCAGGCGGCCCGGATTGGTATATTTTTCTTTCACCAGATATTCGCCGGCCGCAATGAAATCATCGAAAACATTTTGCTTTTTCAATCCCATTCCTGCCTCATGCCATTGTTCGCCGTATTCCGCGCCCCCTCTCAAATTGGCCACCGCATAAATACCTCCCTGCTCCAGCCAGGGAATAATAGTGGCATTAAACCCGGGCATTGAACTGATATTGAACCCGCCATAAGCATATAGCATGGTGGGGTTATTGCCATCTTTTTTTAATCCCTTTTTCTGAACAATGAACATGGGAATTTTTGTACCGTCCTTGCTTGGATAAAACACCTGGCTGGTTTCATATTCATCGGGGTTAAAGGTTAGATCGGTTTTGCGAAAAACACTGCTTTTGCCACTTGCTATATCATACTTATAAATGGTTGGCGGAACCGTGAATGAATTGAAGGTGTAAAACACAAACTTATCTTCATCTTTCCCCCCAAAACCGCCGGCGGTACCGAGGCCGGGCAGACTAACCTCCTGCACCAATTTCCCGTCCGGCTCATAAACATAAACCCGCGAGCTAACATCTTTCAGATAATTTACAAAAAGCCTTTTACCGGCCGAACTGGAGTTTTGAATGGGTTCCGGCTTTTCCGGAATGATCAGTTTCCAGTTTTCCGGTTTAGGAGCCCGGGGATTTACGGCAAGAATTTTTCCATTGGGGGCTTCTTCGTTTGTTTCCATCAGGATCTGGTCGTTAATGACATCCACAACGGAATAACTCCATTTACCCACCTGTTCAACTATGGGTTTGAATTTTTGATCCGGATCGCCTTTTTTTCTAAACCATAAAGCATTTCCATCAAATCCTTTGCCCCGATCTGAGATGTTCAGGAACACATAGTTTTCATCTTCACTGGTAAACATGATGTGAAAACGTTGCGAATTGGACTTGTCTTCGTATACCAGTTCGTCTTCCGATTGTAAAGTTCCAACCTTAAGATACCATACCTGGTGGTTTTCATTTTTTGATGAAAGCTCCATTCCTTTTTCCGGCGAAGGATAGCGACTGTAATAAAACCCATCGCCCTGCCAGGCAATGCCGGACACTTTAACCCAGTGAATGGTATCGGCAAGATCTTTTCCTGAATTCATATCGCGCACCAGCCATGTTTGCCAATCGGATCCACCCTTTGAAATTCCCCAGGCAGCATATCGCCCGTTTTTGGAAAGAACAAAACCCGCCAGGCGGTTTGTTCCTTCGGCCGAGAGTTTATTCGGATCAAGTACCAATTCAGGTTTTCCATCCAGGCCTTTCTGACGATATAAAACAGCCTGGTTCTGTAATCCATCGTTTTTATAGTAATAATAGTATGCGCCATTTCGGAAAGGGGTGCTGTACTTTGGATAATTATACAGTTCCATGATGCGCTGCTTCATATTTTCCCGGTAGGGAATCTTTTCAAGAAATCCAAAGCTTACCTTATTCTGTTCGGTAACCCAGGATCGGGTTTCCGCACTGGTATCATTTTCCAGCCAGCGGTATGGGTCTTTCACCACAGTTCCATGATAATTATCGGTATGATCCATTTTTCTGGTTGAAGGATAATCTATCTGAGCCACGGAAACACCGGATATGAGCAGACAAACCGGTAACATAAAATGCTGTTTCGTCATAAGTGAAAAGTTGTACCGGCAAGTTTACTAATTTTTCAGCGGAGGGGGACCTAATTTTGTATCAAAACAAAACCTTACTTTTACGCCGCTTAAATAAAAAGGTTAAACATTTTTTAACATTTCTTGCCAATTGTTGAAGATTTTAAAAATAACTCAAGAGAATTCATTACATGGCAAATAAGGTGACTAAAATAGGCGTCATGACCTCCGGTGGCGACGCTCCGGGAATGAATGCGGCCATACGGGCTGTAGTCAGAACAGGGATTTATAACGGACTGGAAGTATTCGGTATCATGCGCGGTTATAGCGGAATCATTGAAAACGATATTGTACCCATGCATTCGCGCAGCGTGGCCAACATTATTCAGCGTGGCGGAACGATTTTAAAAACGGCCCGCTGTAAGGACTTTCTAACGCCGGAAGGCCGGAAAGTCGCTTATGATAATTTGCGCAAGATCGGAATTGATTCCCTTGTAGTAATTGGTGGTGATGGGTCATTTCGCGGCGCTGATATTTTCAGCCGTGAATATGATATTCCATGCATCGGAATCCCGGGTACCATTGATAAGGACATTGCGGGAACTGATTTTACCATCGGCTTCGATACGGCAGTAAATACAGCCGTAGAAGCTATAGACAAGATCCGCGATACTGCCGATGCCCATGACCGGCTTTTTATTATTGAAGTGATGGGAAGAGATGCGGGTTATATAGCACTGCACAGTGGGATCGCAACCGGTGCCGAGAATATTCTGATGCCCGAACGGAAAACAGATATCGAAGAACTTGTAAACAGCCTGATGGAAAAAGAACGCCGTAAAAAAATGGTGAACCTGGTGGTTGTTGCCGAAGGGGAAAATTTTGGCGGCGGTGATGAAGTGGCAAAATTTATAAAAGACCGGTTACCAAAAATGGAAACCAGGGTAGCAATCCTGGGGCATATCCAGAGGGGCGGTTCACCTTCCTGTCTCGACCGGCTGATTGCCAGCAGAATGGGTTATGCGGCCGTTGAATCCCTGATTGAAGGTCGGCATAACGTGATGGTAGGCATCGTCAATAACCGGATTCATTATACAGCACTTGAAAAGGCGGTGAAAGCAAAACAACGGGTAAATGAAGAATGGTTCAAGATTGTGAAGATCCTGGCCAGCTAAACAAAAGGCAAAGCTTTGCATGGCCGATAAACTCTATTAAAGAATACCAAACATAAACGAATTATATGCCCAAAGATCTTTCGAAGTACATGCACGAACAAATGGACAAGGCCGCCGGACTTGCCCACAGTTCGCACAGAACGAAAATAGTTGCCACAGTAGGACCGGCCTGCGACACATTTGAAAAATTACTGGAGCTGGTAAAAGCAGGTGTCAATGTTTTTCGCTTGAACTTTTCACATGGCGGCCATGAAGATAAATTGCAGATCATTCAACATATCCGCAAAATAAATGATACGGAACCTTATAATATCTCCATTCTTGGCGATCTGCAGGGACCAAAACTGAGAGTTGGAGAAATTGAAAACAATGCGCTGGAAGTGGCACCCGGCGATATACTCACTTTTACCAATGAGAAAGTGGTTGGAACCCTTGAGCGGATCTATGTTTCCTATCCCAATTTGCATGCAGATGTAATTGTTGGCAATAAGATCATGATCGACGACGGGAAACTGGAAGTTAAAGTGGTAAGCATTGAAAAGAATAATGACGTAAAGGTGGAAGTTACCATGGGCGGCATTATTTCTTCTAAAAAAGGTATTAATCTGCCGGATACTAAAATTTCACTTCCTGCCATCACGGAAAAGGATCATAAAGACCTGCAGTTTATCCTGGAGCAAAAGCTCGACTGGGTTGCGCTTTCCTTTGTTCGCAATGTGAAAGACATTACGGAGCTGCGGGAAAAAATAGATGAAGCAAAAAGCAAGACCAAGATCATCGCTAAAATTGAAAAGCCCGAAGCGCTTACCAATATCCGTGATATTATAATCGAGTCGGACGGGATCATGATTGCCCGTGGCGATCTGGGAGTTGAACTGCCGATTGAGCAGGTGCCTTTAATCCAGAAGCAGATCATCCGGAAATGCCTGCATCGTGCCAAGCCGGTAATTGTTGCCACGCAGATGATGGAAAGTATGATCGACCGCAGCAAGCCAAACAGAAGTGAGATCACCGATGTGGCCAATGCGGTGCTGGAGGGAACCGATGCGGTGATGCTTAGTGGTGAAACGGCCACCGGCAAACATCCGGTACTGGTAGTGGAAACCATGCGGAAAATTATTACCCAGGTGGAAAGAACCGACTATCGTTATAACCTGGAAGATCAACTGATTCCCCAGCCGCATTCACCCTCTTTCCTCAGTGATGCGATCTGCTATAATGCCTGTAAGCTGGCCAGAGATACCAGGGCCCATGCGCTGGTGGGCATGACCCAAAGCGGCTATACTGCGTTTATGCTTTCCAGTTATCGGCCTGAATCGCCGCTGTATATTTTCTCCAAAGAGAAAAGCCTGATCAATCAACTGAGTTTGAGCTGGGGCGTTCGTGCCTTTTATTATGCGGAAGAAGAGAGTGTGGATACCATCGTAC
>JAEZAY010000049.1 GCA_023427575.1 Bacteroidota bacterium
ACATTTCCGGGCTCTGGTAACAACTGTTTTTATTTTACGCCGTCCGTTTCAATTTTCTTAACGGATTTCTTCCGAGGCCCGGGGAAATACATTTTACCCGGACACCACTGATTATCACATTATCAAATTATCACATTTCCACATTGGCACATTAGCACATTTGCACATTCGCACTGCCGTCCGTTTCAATTATCTGACGGATTTCTTCCGGGCCCGCAGGAATACATTTTACCCGGACACCAATGATTTTCAGATTTGCGAATTATGTCTGACACAGAACATTTAAATAATGATTCGAAGCCGATTAATTGCAATCCCGCCACTGAAAATTCAGGGCGGCTATTTCAACGCTGTCTTTTTCCGAGGTTTGAATCCCAGCCATCGATCGAAGCTCGGGCTGACCCGCATTGACCCAGGCCGTGTACCAGAAAGATGCCACCGCATAAATAGACTGGCGCATCCGTCTTTCCACCATATTGTTCAGCATCCGGTTATAACGAATGGTATAGGCGCTTGAATATTGGCGGATCAGGGTCCCGTTTCTTTCTTCAAAAGCGTATTTTCCGGAGCCTGGAAATTGCTGAGAAAGTTTCTTCTCGAACCTTAATACCGTGTCGGCTGCAGCAGCGCTTTCAAAAGCCCGGTCCCAAATAAATACGGCTGGGTTGTCAATATAGCCGGCCTTTCCGATGAAAAAATCCCATTCTTTTTCAGCCAGCAATTCCGGGATCCGCGATTCCCAGAATCCATGGATCCCGTGCTGACCGGTATGTTGCCCGTTATGATTACTGGAAGCATGAAGCGGTACATGAATGTCGCCGATATAATGCCCCAGTTCGGAGGAGAGCTTTAAAATCGCCAGTTGATTTTTGTCGCGAAATGCATTTGTTAACCGGTATAACATGGTCTGGATCCACCAGGGCGCTATACCATGAGCATTCAGGGTATCGGCTGAAAACCGGTCCACGGCTTCATTCCATCTGAGAGGGATGTTTTTCCGCGGATCATTTCCGTATTTGTCCAGATCAATATAATGCCGGGGGCCTTCTTCTTTAACGGCATAGCGGCGCTTGTCCGGATCAACGGAGTGATCTGTTATGTAATTAAGATGAGGCTTATAAAACAGGAGCATTTCCGGTGGCAGCAGAAAAACCGCATAATGGTTGATCTGTCGGTGGCCGAAAAAGCCCCAGCACCTTGCCAGTTGCGGGATCAATAAAATCAGGGTCAGCGAAATGGCGGTTTTCATACGCTGAAATTTGATCTTATGGTTTAATAATGGCAGGTTCATCGCTGAGTTCGGTAACACCACCAGAAATCGCGAATTTCATGGCTTCGGCAGAAGAAACATCTGTGAGATGCCGGATCTTGTCTGACTGAACAAAATATACCTGCCCTGAAAACGCATACGCCTTGGGCACGTATACGGCCACATATTCGTCGAGGCCAAATTCCTGGCAATTGCTGCGGGTAATAAAGCCGACCTGCCAAACATCGTTTAAACTGGTACAAACCAGCACAGCCTGATCAAACTTTCTTTTATTACCTGCAAAGGCTTCAAAAAAGTCTTTGAGTGTACTGTAAAGAATCCGGATTCCGGGCGTACGCTCCAGAATTTTTTCCAGCAGTTCCACCAGGCGGCCTACAATAAAGGAGCTTGAAACGTAACCTAAAAAAATCACAAACAGCACTACCAAAACAAATCCGAGCCCGGGAATTTTGGGCGCTGTGCCGTTTTCATCCAGCCCGAATATTCGGGGAAATATCCGCGCAATTACATCGGGTAGAATGTTGTCGACAAATGTAAACAATGCCATCACCGCATATACGGTGATGGCTATGGGGGCGATGATAATGATTCCCTGAAGAAGATATCTGAAAACTTTTCGGAAGCTGAACCTGTTCCTCATGTTGCGCCTTGTTTTGGCAAAAGTACAAATACTGTTAGCAAGGGAGCCGGGGGTTTTCTTCGCCGCGGCCTGCTTTTTCACGCTTCGGATACCCGATTCTTTGGATGAACGGTATTATTTGATGATGGAAACTTGCGTTACAAAAATAGTTTCCATAGTTTTGCACCCATTGTTTTCTGTATGGAAATGAAAGAACGAATCAGAACCCGGGCCGCGGATCTGTTCCGAAGGTTTGGTGTGAAGTCCATTACCATGGATGAAATAGCCCGCCAGTTGGGTGTTTCAAAGAAAACAATCTATCAGTATTTTTCTGATAAGGATGAGCTGGTGGAATCCGTTTTTGAAAATGTGATTCTGTGTTCAAGAAATTCCTGCATCTGTTCCCGCGAAAACGCCAAAAATCCAATTGATGAATTTTTTCAGGCAATTGATTTTGTTCAGGAGATGTTTCAAAACATGAATCCTGTAATGCTTTTCGACCTTGAAAAGTATCATCCGGCGGCTTTTAAATCTTTCCTGGAGTTTAAAAATAAATTCCTGTTTCAACTTATCTGTACCAACCTGAAAACCGGCATTGAACAGGGATATTATCGTCCCGAAATTGATGTCGACATTTTAGCCAGGTATCGTCTGGAAGGGCTGATGGCTGTTTTTAATGAGCGCGTTTTCCATAATGGCCGGCACGACCTGGTTCATCTGCATATGCAGGTGATGGAACATTTCCTTTTTGGGATCGCGACTTTGAAAGGGTATAAGCTGATCCTCAAATACAAAAAGGAAAGAATGAAAACTTAGTAATTACGAAACCTTATTTATGAAAATTTATCTTTTTCTGGCATTTTGCCTGGTCCTGGGGGCAGGGCCCGGTATTGCTATTGCCCAGCAACGTCATAGTTTCACTGCCGATGATGCAGTTGAATATGCCAGGGCGCATTCGGCACAGGTGCGGAATACCTTACTGAACGTTCAGATTCAGAATCAGACCAACCGCGAAATTACCTCCGCCGCCTATCCGCAGTTGAACGCGAACTTCAACTATAGCAACTATCTTGAAATTCCAACCAACCTGCTTCCCGGTGAATTGATCGGTCAGCCCGGAACCTTTATTCCTGTTCAGTTTGGAGTAAAACACAATCTTACCTATGGTGCCGACCTGCAGCAACTATTGTTCGACGGGCAGGTGTTTGTTGGGCTGCAGGCCAGAAGAACATCGATCGAATTCGCGAAAAAAGCGGTGGAGATAACAGAAGAGCAAATCAAGGCGAACGTTTATAAAGTGTATTACCAACTGCTGGCCGGCCGTCAGCAACTCGCAACCATTGATGCCAATATAGCAAGGATCGAAAAGCTGTTTAACGATACTAAAATAATATATGAGAACGGCTTCGCGGAAAAGCTTGACGTAGACAAGGCCGAGGTAACGCTGACAAATATGCGCACCGAGAAGATCCGCCTCGAAAACCAGTTGCGCAACGCGCTGCATGGATTAAAGCTGCTGATCGGCATGCCCGTTCAGGATGAAGTTATTCTTACCGATTCCCTGGTGCGGGATGTCATTATGGATGAAGCGCTTGAAATGGAATACAATTATACCGACAGGAAGGAATTCGAACATATCCAGTTACAGGAGAAGCTGGGTGAATTTAATATTCGCCGTTATAAGCTTACCTATATCCCAACGCTTTCGGTAAATGTAAACTTCAGCCGCAACGCCTTTCGCAGCGAATTTGATTTCCTGAAGAACGGCCAGCCCTGGTTTAATACGGCCTTTTATGGCGTACGGATTGCCACACCGCTGTTCGATGGTTTTGCCCGCGATGCCCGCATCAAAAGAGCGCGGATTGAACTTCAGCAAACTCAGAACCTGCGGGAGGAACTAAAGCTGCGGATCGATAATGAAGTGGAGCAGGCCAGGGTTAATATCCGTTCGGCACTGGCTACGATGAACTTTCAGCAGAAGAACATGCAGCTTGCCGAAGCAGTGTATAATCAAACCAAACTCAAGTATGAACAGGGTCTGGGTTCAAATCTGGAAATGACAAACGCGCAAACGGAACTGACCACGGCACAGAATAACTACTATGCTGCATTGTATGATGCCATTGTAGCCCGGGTCGATTTTCGGCGGGCCATTGGCAAACTTTAAAAATCACCTTATTAAACCTCTATATGAAAAGTTCAAAATACCAATACCTGCGGGCAATCAAAGCGTTTTCGGGAATCATTTGCGCAAGCATGATCTTTATCGCCTGCGGCGATGGTTCAGCAACTGAAAAGAAACCGGAAGACGGCAATAAGCAGCAGGAACTTACGCGGCTGAAAGCGCAGCAGGAAGAGATTTCAAAAAAGATCAAGACCCTCGAAGACGAATTGGGTCTTGAAAATCCCGCTGGAGATATTCGGGCCAAACTGGTTGGAACCGCCCCTGTAAAAAAGCAGGACTTTACTCATTATATAGATCTGCAGGGAAAGGTTTCCACCGAAAATATTTATGTGGTAACACCGCGGGGAGCCGGGGGTCAGGTGAAGTCCATTTATGTAAAAACAGGACAACCGGTGCGGAAGGGTCAGCTATTGCTTAAACTGGATGATGCCCTGATCAAACAACAGATAGAGCAGGCAAAGATCCAGCATTCATACCTGGAAGACCTTCTGAAAAGGCGTCAGAATCTCTGGTCGCAGAACATCGGTACCGAAGTGGAACTGATTACCGCCAGGAACAATGTAGCCAATTCTGAAAAACAGCTGGCCCTTCTGAATGAGCAGTTACAGATGACAAACGTGTATTCTGAAGTATCGGGAATAGCAGAGCAGGTCAACGTTCGGGTAGGAGAAACTTTTGCAGCCGGATTTCAAAATCCGAATGGAGGAATAACGATCGTGGATAAAAGCAATCTGAAAGCCTCGGTTAGCGTTCCGGAACATTATCTGCCCAATGTAAAAAAGGGAACCGCTGTGATCGTTGAAGTTCCGGATATTAAAAAGCAATTTCAAACCAGGATCAGTCTGGTAAGTCAGTTGATCGATCCCAATTCAAGAAGTTTTACAGCCGAAGCCTCACTGCCTGATAACGCCTCCTTACAACCGAATCAACTGGCCCTAGTCAGGATTCAGGACTATCAGGCAAAGGATGCGATTGTGGTTCCGCTGGCCACCATTCAGTCTGATGAAAAAGGGAAATATGTTTTCGTATTAAAAGAAGAAGGAGGTAAAAAAACAGCCAGAAAACAGCCGGTGCAAATCGGTGAAATATATGGTGAGAACATTGAAGTGCTGGGAGGCCTGTCGGAAACAGATGTTCTTATTACCCAGGGATTTCAGGAATTGTATGAAGGTCAGCTCGTAACCGTGGCTGCAAACTAATTCCTGATCCAAAAAAAAGAACATATGAGCACGAAAAAATTTATTGAAAAATTCAAGGAATACAAACCCACCAGCTGGGTGATCGATCATATAACCGTAACCTATGTAGCTACAATAGCTATCACGCTCTGGGGACTGAATATCTTTATAAATCTTCCTAAAGAATCTTATCCGGATATCGTAGTTCCGCAGATCTATATATCCACTGTTTATGCGGGAACTTCTCCTAAAGACATGGAGAACCTGGTTACAAGACCAATTGAAAAGGAGATTAAAACCATATCAGGGGCCCGGATCCGCAAGGTTACCAGTACCTCCATCCAGGATTTCAGCAGCATCCTGGTTGAATTTGAAACCGATGTTGATATTGAAATTGCCAAACAAAAAGTACAGGACGCGGTAGATAAAGCTGAAGCCGAACTGCCAACCGATCTAACGGTGGAACCAAATGTTCTGGAAGTGGCTTTCTCCGATTTTCCGATCATGTATGTTAACGTAAGCGGAAATTATGATGGGATAAAACTGAAGGAATACGCTGAAAAGCTTCAGGATCGTTTTGAGGAACTCAGGGAAGTGAATCGTGCCGATCTGGCCGGTGCCCCCGAAAGAGAAATCCAGGTGAATGTTGATAAATACAAGATGGAGATCGCCGGACTTACCATCAACGATATAGCCGGTGCCATTGGCAATGAAAACCGCGATATCAGCGCCGGTAATATCAAGATCGGGCATATGCAGCCCACCATCCAGGTTAAAGGCCAGTTTGTTTCCGCCCTCGATATGCAGAACATCATTGTTAAGAACATCTATGGCCAGCCCATTTACCTCAAGGATGTGGCCCGGATTGTTGATACAGTGAAAGAGCAGGAAAGTTATTCCAGGCTTAATAACAAAAACGTGGTAACCCTGCAGATCGTAAAAAGATCGGGCGAGAATCTGATCGAAACATCAGACAAGATTAAAGAGGTGGTGAATGAAATGAAGCGGACGGAGCTGCCGGCCGATCTGGATGTGGTGATCACCGGCGATCAGAGTGTGGCTACGCGTACATCTTTCAACGAGCTCATAAATACCATCGTAATCGGGTTTATCCTGGTTTTGATTGTACTGATGTTTTTTATGGGTGTAAACAATGCTTTTTTTGTAGCCCTCAGTGTGCCACTCAGTGTATTTGTGGCATTCATGTTTTTACCGCTGGCAGATATGATTGTGGGAACGCATGTTACCCTGAACTTTATCGTGCTGTTTGCATTGCTTTTTGGGCTTGGTATTATCGTGGATGATGCGATTGTGGTCATTGAAAATACCCACCGGCTTTTCAATAACGGAAAGATGCCGATTGTAAGAGCAGCAAAGATGGCGGCCGGAGAAGTGTTTGTTCCGGTATTATCAGGAACGGTTACAACGCTGGCTCCGTTTTTTCCACTCCTGTTCTGGCCCGGCATTATCGGTAAGTTCATGATATACCTGCCCACTGTTCTGATCCTTACGCTTACGGCATCGCTCATCGTGGCCTTCCTGATTAACCCGGTCTTTGCCGTTTCGTTTATGAAGCCTGAATATTATCCGGCAAAGGAACCAAAAGCAGCAATATTCCGGAAGCCTGTATTCTGGATCTTTGCCGCGCTTGGAATTGTTATGCATCTGCTGGGTCAGCATGGCATTGGAAATTTCATTATTCTGATGATCCTGCTGGTTCTTTTAAACCGGTTTCTGCTTCGTGATGTAATCCATAATTTTCAGAATAAGGTATTGCCCCGGCTTATGGCACGATACGAAAAAGGTTTGCGCTGGGCATTGGCAAAAAACCACCCGGGCTGGCTGCTTGCCTCTGTATTCGGCCTGTTTATCATTTCATTTCTGGCCCTTTTTCTGAGAGGAAACAAAACCGAATTTTTCCCCCAGGGCGATCCGGCCATTATTTATGTGTACCTGAAAATGCCTGTAGGTACAAAAACAGAAACAACCGATAGTGTAACAGCTATTCTGGAGAAAAAAGTGTTTGATGTAATTGGAGAAAACAACCCGGTTGTTGAATCGGTTATTTCCAATGTGGCGGTGGGGGCTACCGATCCATTCAGCGGGGAACGAGGCACCCAGGCACACCTGGGGCGGATTCAGATTTCCTTTGTCGAGTTTCAGAACCGCAATGGTGAAAGTACCATGAAGTATATGGATTCCCTTCGCTCAACAATAAAGCAGATTCCCGGTGCCGAAATCAGCATTGCCAGTCAGCAGAATGGCCCCGCTTCGGGAGCGCCGGTTAATATTGAAGTGATCGGCGAAGATTTCGACGAGATCATCAGGACCTCGGTGGCCCTCAAAAATTATCTTGATAGCATCGACATCGAAGGAGTTGAAAAGCTGAAGCTGGATGTAGACGTGACCAAGCCCGAACTAACGCTGAACATTAACCGCCAGCGCGCCATGCAGGAAGGCTTAAGCACCACGCAAATCGGATCAGCGGTACGATCGGCACTTTTTGGATTTGAAGCCAGCAAACTGAAAATCGGTGAAGATGAGTATAAGATCCAGGTGAGGTATCAGGATGAATTGCGAAACAATATTTCCGATCTCTATAATATGAAGATCACTTACCGCGATTTTAATACCGGAATGGTGCGCCAGGTGCCGATCAGTAATGTGGTTGAATTTGATTATAACAGTACGCTGGGTGGAATTAAACGGAAAGATCTCAAAAGAGTGATTTCCATCTATTCAAATCTGGTGGACGGTGCAGATCCCAACCGGGTGAATGCGGCGGTGGCGGCTTCGCTGGCCGATTTTAAAGAAAAGGGAGAGGGTATTACACTTCGTCAGACCGGCCAGCAGGAGGAGCAGGGTGAATCGCTGAGCTTCCTTGGATCAGCACTCATCATCGCCCTCGGATTGATTTTTGGTATTCTCGTGTTACAGTTTAATTCACTAAGCAAACCTTTTATCGTTCTTACTGAAATCTTTTTCAGCATAATCGGCGTTTTCTTCGGGTTTGCTATAACGGGTATGACTATGCCCCTGATCTTTGTGGCGGTGGGCATTGTTGGCCTGGCTGGTATTGTGGTGAAAAACGCCATTCTGCTGATCGAGTTTACCGATGAATTGAAGGAGCGCGGTTATAAAACGAAGGCGGCCATCATTGAAGCGGGCAAGATCCGGATTATACCTGTAATGCTAACCGCACTCGCAACAATGCTTGGTTTGTTTCCCCTGGCGATTGGTTTTAACCTCGACTGGATTTCGCTTTTTGAGAATCTTGATCCGAAGATCCATTTCGGTGGCGATAGTGTTGTATTCTGGGGGCCTTTGTCATGGACGCTTATCTTTGGTTTGATCTTCGCGTTCTTTATGACCCTGCTAATGGTACCATCCATGTACCTGATCTCTGAAAGACTCCGGAGACCCATGTCGAAATTTTACGGAACAAAATGGATTGCACTGCTTGGATTCACCGGCCCCTTCTTTTTCATTTTTGTTTTTATAATGTGGTTCTGGCGAAAACTGATTCAGGGTAAGCCGATGATGCCTCATCTCCTGGGTTATCGTCCGAACAAATAAATGGGACGAAAACAGCCGTTCGTGTTGAGTAATCATGCATAATTGAAAAACCTGGATATAAATAAAAGAACACCCCCGATATGCCGGGGGTGTTCTTTTTAAAAACTGAAGGGGAATTAAAACTCAGAAAGTTCTTTTCCTGGCAGGATCTCCATCGGTATTTAATTCAGTGATGGTGTAACCCAGTTTCTGAACTCCCGGTAAAATGGTTTGCTTGTCTCCAACCAGAAGAATATTCATTTTTTCAGGATTGATCCATTTTTTGGCCAGGGCATCGATTTCCTGTTTGGTAATCTCTTTTAAAATCTTCGTTTGTTGATCTACGTAATCAGCCGGCAGATTGTAATCGAGGATCCGTGAAATAAATCCGGCTTTCTGGAATCCGGTTTCATACCGTAGCGCGTCTCTTTGGCCGATTGCGCTTTTCATAAACATGAGTTCATCATTTTTGATCCCATTGGTGGCATAATCTTTAAGTTCGTTCATTACCTCTATCAGGGCACTGTCTGTTGCAGAGGCTTTAATGCCGGAACTAAATTCAAACTCCCCGCTGTATTTATCAGCGCCGAATCCGGTACGTGCGCCATAGGTCCAGCCTTTATCTTCCCGAAGGTTAATATTTACCCGGCCGTTAAAACCGCCACCCAAAGCAAAATTCATTAACCCGGATTTATAATACTCGCCCGTTGCGTCATATTTCAACCCGGTAGCGTATCCAACCCGGAACTCTGTTTGAGCTGCCTTAGGAACATCCACAATAAACACCTGGGTTTTTTCAATTTCGGCAGGCTTGCTGTCTACCACCGGCATTTCAATTTTTTTGTTCGGCAGTTTATCCAGAAACCGGAGTTTTGGAAGAATTTCTGATTGTTTGATATCGCCCACAATCACCAGTTTGGCATCGCGGGAGCTGATATAGTTATCATAATATTCCTGCACATCGCTGACCTTCAGATTTTTTACCGTATGCTCGGTGCCATCCTGGCTCTTGCCCAGAATATTGTCTTCGCCATAATGTATTTTGGCCATAACCATACTGGCTATACGCGCAGGCTGGGTTTTAGCATTTTTTAAACTCTCAAGGGTTTGTTGTTGTGTACGTTTAAACGCATCTTCCGTGAATTTTGGATTGAAGATTCTTTCCTCCAGCAGATTCAGGGTTTTATCGAGGTTTTTCTTCAGCGACTGAACATTGAAACTGATTCCGTCGATATTGCTGCTAACGGAAATGGAGCTTCCCAGTTTCTGAAGTTCTACAGCCATCTGCTCTGCCGTGTAATTTTTGGTGTCATCATTCATCAATGATGCAAACATATTTGCAAGGCCGATTTTAGAGGTATCATTCGCCTGCAGCAGATGTCCTCCGGGAATTGTCAGGGCCAGTGTAACGGTAGGAATTTCATTATTTTCAGTACCAACTACCCTGATACCATTGGCAAGATCTTTTCTCCAGAACGCGGGCACTTTAACAGCCGGATTGGCACCGTTCCCCGGCATTGCCGAACGTTTAAAATTATCTTTAGCCTTTGTATATTTTAAACCGGCATAACCATAATCAGGAGCTTTATAATTTGTGGTATCAATCAGGTAATTGTCGGTGGCTGCAATCAGACTGTCCTGGCCTTTCGGCAATACACTCAGAATGACCGCATGTTTACCACGGATGTATTTGTTGTAAGCATTCATTACATCTTCCCTGGTCAGGGAGGAATACATTTCCAGCAGTTCACTTATTTTATTCGGGTTGCCTGTAAACGTTTCAAATGCTGCGAGCTGTGAAACTTTGCCGGAAACGCTCTGCAGGCCATTGATCGCCGAAGCTTCAATACTGCCTTTGAACTTATCGATATCTTCCTGAGTTACGCCCCGGGTTTCAAAACTGTCGAGCGAAGCCCGGAACAGTTTTTCCATTGAAGCCAGGCTTTTGCCGGGAAGTGGAACAATCGAAATATTAAATTCCCCGCTTAATTCAGACAGCCGGCTGGCAGCAAATGCCTGTAGTGCAATCTGGGGCTTAACGAATTGCTGATAAAACACCGAATTCCGTCCCTGGCCAAGAATTTGTGCAAGGCATGCAAGGGCGGCCATATCTTCATGATAGTCGGGAACAGTGGCATAAGTAATGTTCAGCATCGGCAGGCGGGCGTAATTGTCAACATAGGAAACATACCGATTGCTGTTGATTTTAACCGGTTCAACCTTAACCTTCGAAACTTCCGGTCCACGGGGAATGGAACCAAAATATTTTTCAACCAGTTTAACCACTTCGGCGGGTTTAACATCGCCGCCAATAGTGATGGTGGCATTATTGGGTCCATACCAGCGAAGGAAAAAGTTTTTAAGATCATCTACATTAACCCGGTTCAGGTCTTCAACATAACCAATGGTAAGCCACGAATATGGATGGCCGTAAGGATAGAGGTTTTTGGCCGACATTTCGAATGCAAGTCCATAAGGGCGATTATCATAATTCTGACCTCTTTCATTTTTTACCGTGGCGCGCTGAATCTCGAATTTCTTCTGAGTTACGGCATCCAGCAAAAATCCCATCCGGTCGGCTTCGAGCCATAACATTTTTTCAAGCTGGTTGGCGGGAACGGTCTGGTAATAATTTGTTCTGTCGCGATTGGTTGAACCATTCAGGGTTCCACCGGCTTCGGTAACAATTTTGAAATGTTGTTCATCCGCCACATTATCGCTGCCCTGAAACATCATGTGCTCGAAAAAATGTGCAAAGCCCGATTTTCCGATCTCTTCTCTGGCCGATCCTACATGGTAGGTAACATCCACATGTACCAGAGGGTCACTTTTGTCTTCATGAACAATCAGCGTTAGGCCGTTTTTAAGTTCGTATTTCTCGTACGGAATGATTACCGAATTTCCTTTTTTGGTCACTTTTTCAACCAGTTTCGTTTGGGCCGAAACCTCCGGTAATACAAATAGTAAATAGCCTGCAAACAGTAATAAAAATTTTCTCATTCTTCTTCTGAATTTATGTATCGGACAAATTAGCAAAATAAGAGCTGACTCAGACAGTAATTAGCAATTTCATAGGAAATTTTAAATCAAATCTCTAATTTTCCGGAAAATCTGAACAATGCGAACAAATCACGAAATAGACTTTCAAATTCATGGTGAAGAAATGCAGTATGTGGAGATCGAGCTGGATCCACAGGAAACCGCTATCGCGGAAAGCGGAGCATTTATGATGATGGAAGACGGAATTCAGATGGAAACCATATTCGGTGATGGATCACAGCAGCAGAAAGGTTTTCTGGGCAAGCTGGCCTCTGCCGGCAAGCGCCTTCTGACCGGTGAGAGTTTATTTATGACGGCCTACACAAATACGGGCCACAGCAAAAAGAAGGTAAGTTTCGCATCTCCATACCCGGGAAAAATCATCAGCATGGATCTGCTCCGGATGGGCGGCAAAATTGTTTGTCAGAAAGACTCTTTTTTATGCGCTGCCAAGGGCGTTAGTGTGGGAATTGAATTTCAGCGTAAGCTGGGTACCGGATTATTCGGGGGTGAAGGTTTTATCATGCAGAAGCTGGAAGGCGATGGGCTGGCTTTTGTACATGCCGGCGGCCATGTTACTGAAAAAGATCTGGCGCCCGGCGAAACGTTAAAAATTGATACCGGTTGTATAGTTGCTTTTACTCAAACGGTTGACTACGACATTCAGTTTGTAGGCGGAATAAAAAATTCACTGTTCGGCGGCGAAGGGCTTTTCTTTGCCGTTTTACGAGGTCCCGGAAAAGTATGGATTCAGACGCTTCCCATCAGTCGGCTGGCGGGCCGGATCCTCGCATACGGAACCGTTCGGCGTAAAGAAGAAGGCAGCCTGTTGGGAGGAATCGGAAATGTGCTCGATGGCGATGGATGGAGATAAGCTGATACGGGATGATCCCGGATTCTGCACCGCCTTACAATTTAACCAGATATACGCTGAAATAAATCGAACTAAAAAGACCGCTGGAAATAGGCGGCCTTTTTAGTTAATATGATATCATTGTCAATCGCGGCTTGAAAGTTTCGATAACAGGCGTAGAATTTCAATATAGAGCCAAACAATCGTTACGATAAGTGCAAATGCACCAAACCATTCCATATATTTTGGTGCTCCCATTGCTGTTCCGCGATCTATCAGGTCAAAGTCGAGGATCAGATTTAAGGCGGCAATTACCACCACCACCAGCGAAAATCCAATTCCCCAGATCGAACTGTCATGGATCAGCGGCATCTGGATTCCAAAAAAGCCCAATACAAAAGAAAGCAGATAAAATATGGCAATACCGGCCGTTGCGGCAATTAGTACAGACCTGAATTTTTCCGTGGCCTTGATTATGCCGAAATGATATAAGCCAAACATGGCGATGATCACCCCGAAGGTGAGTCCAACCGCCTGCATTACAATATTAGGCGCATACTGTGCAAATGCATCGGCATAATACGCAGAAATTCCGCCTACAAACACGCCCTCGATCAGGGCGTACACCGGAGCCAGGTATGGTGCTGTTTTAGGTCTGAAAGAAATGATCAGCGCAAGTACAAGTCCGCCGATCGCGCTTCCGATAATCCAGGGCATAATAGCCTTTCCTTCTGCTGCGGCCTTCCATGCAAAGGCAGCGGCTGCGATTACCAGCAGCATCATTAAGCCAAATTTGTTTAACGTACCGCTTTGGGTCATCGTACCCTGACCGGAATTGCCGGCTTCGATGGTTTGTTCGAAACGTTTTTCACTAAGGGTAGGATTTCCCGATTTTAAAAGTGCCATAGTTTAGTGTTTAGTAGTTGCCAATATACAAAAATACCCATACCGTAAAAGATTGCTTGCGCGAAAGGGTGTAAAAAGCCTGTTAAAGGCTTAGAAAACAGCCAATATCAGTCGGTTTCCGGTTTTATTTAGAATCTCCCGGTTTGTTTCGTCTGTTATCTTTTTGGGGCGGCCTGGGTTGCTGAGGCGGTCTTGGATTTTGTGGCGGCTTTTGCTGCGGCGGCCTCTGCTGCTGCTGTGGTTTCTGCTGCTGCGTGGGCTTTTGCTGCTGAGGCGGTTTTTGCTGTTGAGGTCTTTCCGGGCGATTTTGATTCTGTGGCCCCTGCGGTTTCCGGTTTTCTCTTGGCTGCTGGAATCGCTTTTTCTTTTCCGCCTTTTCGAGGGTTCGCAAACTGATCTGGCCCACCACGTCTACAAATTCCGGCTCCACTTCTTTTGGCTTATTGCTGGTTACTTCAACGGCTTCCAGTTCCTGCGGAACGATCCCCTGATTATTCTGAAGCCGGATTTTTTTCACCGTTTCAATGGTGAGCGGGTATTGTTTGGAACTATCGGGAAGGATATACCACATCAGGTTCCTGAAAATATCCTTTTTTATAAGGATGGCGGTTCCTTTCGCAACCTGAATGGTGTCGGCATTGTCGGGAAAATGCTGCAATGCATCGAGATAGGTATCCAGTTCATAGTTCAGGCAACATTTCAGGCGCCCGCACTGGCCGCTGAGTTTTGTCTGGTTGATGGAAAGATTCTGATACCGGGCTGCAGTGGTGTTTACCGATTTAAAATCGGTGAGCCAGGTGCTGCAGCACAATTCACGGCCACAACTGCCAATTCCACCAATTTTACCGGCTTCCTGGCGCGCTCCGATCTGGCGCATTTCCACCTTCACCTTAAATTCGCGGGCATACACTTTAATAAGCTCCCTGAAATCCACCCGATCATCAGCAATATAGAAGAAAGTGGCTTTTCTGCCATCGGCCTGAATTTCCACTTCACTGATCTTCATGTCAAGATTTAATTGCTTGGCTATGGCGCGGGAGCGGATAACAGCTTCCGGTTCCCGGGCCTTATTGATCCGCATCAGTTCAAGATCCCGATCGGTAGCCCTGCGTAGAATCCGTTTAATGTCGGCATCGTTTTCCTGAATTCCTTTTTTCTTAAGCTGAAGGCGAACCACTTCTCCGGTCACCGAAACCTCGCCCAGGTCAAACCCACTGATTCCTTCTACCGCCACCTGATCACCTTTTTCAAAAATATGTACCGTTGTATTCCTGAAATAGTCTTTACGGCTTCCATTATTAAAGCTCACCTCCACAATCCGGCATCCACTTTCCGGATCGCTGAATGGAAGATTAGCGAGCCAGTCATATACATTCATCCGGTTACAACCCCCTGTGCTGCAACCTCCATTGCTTTTGCACCCGTTAACCTTAGTTCCGGTACCACATGAACTACAGCCCATTTCTACATTTTTTCAAAATGACAAATAATATTAAGCGTTGCTTTAATGGAGCAGGAAACTGGA
>JAEZAY010000117.1 GCA_023427575.1 Bacteroidota bacterium
ACTGTTGATACAGGTTTCAGGTAAATGAGAAATTATTACCTGGACAGGAGTGATGCAATAATGTGCAAATTCATATGAGCCTCCGGACTTCAAAATCCAGACTCCAGACTCAATCACTCTTCCCCGCCCCCGAAAGAAATCCGTTTAAAAAATTGAAACGGAGCGCGTAAAACAAAAACAGTTTTAGTTTTCTTGTTTCTTTGCAAACCGTTTGCTTTCGGACCGGGATTATTTCTGGCAGTTTTTAACATTTCCGAAGATTTTCGTATTTCAATTATTTTCCTATATTTGATCTACGAAACTTAACGTAGATAATTAAAAACCCATTGCATGAAAAAGTTCGCATTGCCATTCCTCGCCCTTACAGGCCTTTTACTATCAGCCGGAATTTCCGCAACGGCTCAGCAAAGGACCGAAGAACGGGAAATAACCATCGAAAAGGTGAAGGAATACGATGAAATCATCATCAAGCCGAAAAAAACAGATTCGGATATAAAGCTCACCATTGAAATAAAAGACGGCGAAGTATTGGTAGACGGAAAATCACTGGCGGAATTCGACGATGAAAAGGTGGCCGTACAGAAACGATCGGCGCCCCGATTTCGTGCTGCCGTTGCGGGATCGCCATTCCGCGGCCAGACCGGCGTATGGAATCTCGAAAGAGGCGACCAGGCTTTTCTGGGAGTAAGTTCTGAAGCCTCCGAAGGCAAAGGAGCCCGGGTTGTAAAGACTACTGAAAATTCCGCGGCCGCGAAAGCCGGCCTGAAAGAAGGTGACATTATCACCAAAGTTGACGATACCAAAATTGAAAGCCCCGCAGACCTGTCAGAAGCGATCCGGTCTAAAAAGCCGGAAGATAAAATAACAATAACCTTTACCCGTAACGGAAAACAGGAAAAGGCTACAGCCGTATTGGGTAAGTCGGCGGTATCTATTTATTCAGGACAGGCTCCGCGCATGGAACCTTTCGATATGGAAAATTTCCGGTTCGAAAATTTGGAGGGTTTACGAAACTTTGAATTCGATGGAAAAGGAAATTCTTTTATGTTCAATACAAGGCCCCGGATTGGAATCCGTGCGCAGGATACGGAAGATGGTAAAGGTGTTAAAGTATTGGGTGTAGACAAAAATTCCGCGGCAGAAAAAGCCGGCCTTCAGGAAAACGATATTATTACCGAATTTGACGGCACAAAAGTGAACAGCGCCGACGAACTGGTAAAAGCTTCCAGGGAATCGAAAGACAAGAATGATCTTAAAGTGAAATACAATCGCAATGGATCTTCCAGGACTGCTGAAATAAAAATTCCCAAAAAATTAAAAACAGCCAATCTTTAAATCAGTGGTATCCGGGTAAAATGTATTCCCCCGGGCCTCGGAAGAAATCCGTTAAGAAAATTGAAACGAACGGCGTAAAATAAAAACAGATGTTACCGAAGCCCGGAGAGGATCTTTAGCTCGTAAGTCCTACTGGCGCTGGGTTATATTCATTCGCTGTGACTTGTTTTTATTTAGCCGGAAGTTTCAATTTTTAGGATTTATTCCGAAGCCCGATTTTTTTGCTCCACTTTTTTTCTAAAAAAAAGTGGAAGGGGTCATTTAAAATGACTGCTCGTAACTTGTTGTTGATACAGGTTCCCGGTAAATGGAAAAATATTACCCGGACAGCAATGATCTTAGGATAACTACCTAACCTATGCAAAAACAGATATCTGTAAAGCTTTTGCCTTCAGAGGCTGATGATGAGACTCTGGTGAAAACCCGCTTAGCTGCTCATCTCGCCATTGATCCCGGTTCGATCAGCGGATTTACCATTGTAAAAAAATCGCTTGATGCCCGTTCGCGTTCGCAGTGGGTTCTTATCACTGTCATTGTGTACATCAACGAGCCTTATATTAACCGGTCCTTCTATCGTCCGGAATTAAAGGATGTACGTCATGCTTCTAAAACAGCGATCATTGTGGGCGCAGGGCCTGCCGGACTTTTTGCCGCCATCCGCCTGATTGAAAGAGGCATTAAACCCATTCTTCTGGAACGTGGTAAAGATGTAAGAACAAGGCGCCGCGACCTGGCGGCATTAAATAAATCGGGCATATTAAACCCCGAAAGCAATTATTGCTTTGGCGAAGGCGGAGCGGGAACATACAGCGATGGCAAACTATACACAAGAAGCAGTAAGCGCGGCGATATTCAACGCATCCTGAGCCTTTTTGTTCATTTTGGCGCAGAAGAAAAAATTTTATACGAAGCACATCCTCATATCGGCACAAACAAATTGCCGCTTATTATTTCTGCCATGCGGGATGCGATAATAGATGCCGGCGGTGAAGTGCATTTCGACCAGAAACTAACTGAATTAAAAATTTCCGGCCATTCGATAAAAGGAGTTGGTACCCAAAAGGGTGAGATTTTTGAATCGGGTTCCGTCATTTTGGCTACCGGCCATTCTGCCAGAGATATCTTTGAATTATTGCATGCGCAGAAGATCCTCATAGAACAAAAATCTTTTGCACTGGGTGTTCGGATTGAACATCCGCAGGCCCTGATCGACTCAATCCAATACCATTGCACGCTTCGAAGCCCCTATCTTCCTCCGGCCTCCTATTCGCTGGTCCATCCTTTGGAAGATCGCGGCGTATTTTCATTTTGCATGTGCCCGGGTGGAATAATCGCCCCGGCTTCTACCGAATTGTACGGACTGGTTGTGAACGGCTGGTCGCCCTCGAAACGAAACAATCCATTTGCAAATTCCGGCATTGTGGTATCGGTAAATGAACCGGACCTCAGCGCGCATACAAAAACCCATGGGCCCCTGGCCGGGATGATTTTCCAAAGAGAAGTGGAAGAAGCGGCCTATAGTTCGGGCGGTGGAAATTTTGTGGCTCCGGCCCAGCGGATGGTCGATTTTTTTGACCGGAAAATCTCCGCTACCATTCCCGGCAACTCCTATCTTCCCGGCCTGCGTTCTTCTCCGCTGAATGAAGTTCTGCCCGGTTTTATATATAATGCTTTGCGCAATGCTTTTGCGGCATACGGCAAAAAGATGAAAGGTTATTTTACCAATGAAGCGGTAGTAGTGGCTACCGAATCGCGCACTTCATCGCCGGTCCGGATTCCCCGTGATAAACTCAGCCTGCAGCATCCGCAGATTTCCGGTCTTTATCCCTGCGGTGAGGGTGCAGGGTATGCCGGAGGAATTGTAAGCGCCGCCATGGATGGAGAAAATGTCGCGAACATGATCAGCTAAAACAATTTTTGACCGGCATGACGGACTGGCCTAAGCGCCACAAATACGCGATCTTACGAGTGTATGTAATTTTTATATGAAGGTTTTGTAATATTTTATCCCTGGCTCCGACCAATCATCATAAATCGGCAAAAAGCGTATTGCCGAAAAGCTGTTTGATTATATTTACGCCATAAACCCTTATTGATGGATATACTTGAAGTAAAAAATCTTAAGAAATACTACGCTACGCAAAAAGCGGTGGATGAGATCAGTTTTTCGCTGACTCCTGGTAGTATTTTCGGATTGCTCGGACCAAATGGTGCCGGTAAAACAACCCTGATCAGAATGATAACCGGGATCTTTTATCCGGATGAAGGAGAAATATTATTTGAAGGCAGAAAATTTGATCCCGCCAATGATATACTAAACATTGGCTATATGCCGGAAGAACGGGGATTGTATAAGAAGATGAAAATTGGCGAGCAGGCCGTATATCTGGCGCAACTGAAAGGGCTTTCAAGATCTGATGCCATGCAAAAAGTGAAAGCGTGGTTTATCAAATTTGAAATGGAAAGCTGGTGGAATAAAAAAGTGGAAGATCTCAGCAAGGGAATGGGACAAAAGCTGCAGTTTGTTACAACCGTGCTGCATGAACCAAAACTCATTATCCTCGACGAGCCGTTCAGCGGGCTCGATCCGGTAAATGCCAATCTGATTAAAGAAGAAATTTATCAGTTGGCAAAAAGAGGCTGCAGCATTATCTTCAGTACGCACCGGATGGAACAGGTGGAAGAGATCTGTGATCATATTATTCTGGTAAATAACGGGAAAAAGATCCTGGATGGCACTGTAAAAAATGTAAAGCAGCAATTCAAGGAGAATCTGTTTTCGATCAGCGCCGAAAAGCTTCCGGCATTGATTCAAACGGATGCTTTTGAAATCCTGAAAGCTGATCCCCAACACCTGGTGGTCAAGATCCGCAGCGGCTACCGGCCGAACG
>JAEZAY010000145.1 GCA_023427575.1 Bacteroidota bacterium
TGACTGCTCGTAATTCACTATTGATGCGGGTTTCAGGCAATTAGTAATTTATTACCCGGACACCAATGATGTGATAATGTGGAAATTTGATAAAATCCAAATTGAAACGGACGGCGTAAAATAATAACAAGTCACAGCTAAAGTATATAACGTCCGGATTTGAATTTGCACATTGGCACATTTGCACATTCCCTTATGCCGGAAGTTTCAATTTTTAGGATTTATTCCGCAGCCTGATTTTTTTGCTCCACTTTTTTTCTAAAAAAAAGTGGAAGGGATCATTTACAATGACAGCTCGTAACTTACTGTTGATACAGGTTTCAGGTAAATTGATAATTTTTATTGGACACCAATGAACCACGGATTGGAAAATTCTAATTTTCGCTCGGTGATTTCGAATCAAATTCGATCATCCATTCGATGCCGTACTTATCTCTGAACATTCCAAAATAGGATCCCCAGAAACTGTCGGCCATGGGCATTTCTACCTCACCGCCTTCTGATAATCCGTTGAATAATTGATCGGCTTCCGATTTACTTCCGGCACTGATTGAAATTTTACTCCTGTTCTCCTTTTCGTTCACCTTGCCCATAAAATTAGGAACATCGTTTCCCATCAACACATTTTTGCCGATTGGAAAAGCGATATGCATAATCTTGTTTTCTTCTTCTTTGGCAATCGGGAATTCCGGGTTAGCGATGTCTTTATAGCGTACAAGATTCCGAAACGCGCCTCCGAAAACGGATTGGTAAAAATTAAATGCTTCTTCGGCATTTCCGTTAAAGTTGATGTGAGGATTGATGGTTGCCATAACTGAATTTTAGATCAAACCTACTGCATAGTCTAAATAAACGCAAGCCCCAAACGCGTCAAAAAAAGGGGTGGTTTGCGGCTTTGAGCTATTGCAGACCGGCTAATATTTTTCTATTCACCTGAAACCTATCAATAGAAAAATCCGGGACCCATTGGAAATTGACCCTTCCGGTTTAGAAAATAGTGGAGTAGAAAAATCGCGGTTCAAAATGAATCCTAGAAATTGAAACCCCAGTCTAAATAAAAAAAGTCGCGGTAGAAGTATATAACCAGGCTATCAATCCGGATCCATAGAAGCCGCAAATTCCCTTAAGATCCCCGGTTCCGTATAGAAGAGCTGCCGAACGAAATTTGGAAATTGCCAGTTATAATATTGTTGGAGCAGGAAAGAGGTATTTAGATGTGCACCGTTTTTTTGACGGAACCTTTTGGTTCCGATTTCTGTGGCGGTGCTGCGTGTTCAAGATTATTCAAATGATCTTCAACGATGGCCTCCCGGGCGCGGTTTAGTTTTTTCTGTTTTTCCTGTTGTAGCTTTTGAAATTTTTCCAGTTCTTTCCGGATTTCTTCCTTTGACTGGGCGAGATCGGAATGAATTTCTTCCAATGATCCGGCAAAGTCTTCATTTATTTTTTTCCAGTCAATCTCGGAAACTGCTTTCTTCAGTTCTTTCTGGAGTTTTATAATATCTGCCTTTTCGCCATTTTCTTTCAGCAGTTTTTCCAGTTTCAGCCAATCAATTTCTTCGAGGGCGAGCAAGGCTTTCTCCATCGCTTTTTTTGCTTCGAGATCGCTGTAAGAGATCAGGTATTTCTTTGGCATTGCAGTATCTTCTGCCAGATAATAGTCGAAACTGGCCCTGGGTACATAGGGAAAATTGGAAGCCTGGGGAACATCTGCCGGTATAGTAACCGGTTTTTCCAGAATTGAATAAGCCCGGGCTTTTTCAGCCTGTACAAAATAGGCGGCGTTCCCTTTCATTTGCAGATCCAAAGCCGCTTCCGCTATTTGCAGAGACTCTGCTGTGATCGTTTCTGCTGCAAAATCAATCTCCATTTCATTAGTTTCTTCCCGCGCCATTTCCGCTTTTATTTCAGCCGGATTTTCCGAGTAAGAGGAAAAGGTGACCGGGATGGATTCGGAATTCGGATCGGCTTGAGGATTGGAATTCGCCTCTGCAATCAGTTCTTCGGAATTTAACCGATTATTCAGCTCTGGTTCAAGTGAAGCCAGAACTGGTGTAATTAAGTTTAATTGAGCGGAAGCCCGTTTTTTTGGCGGATGATAAAAACCAATCATTCCCATTAGGAGGGCACAAAGAAAAAAGCCGAAAACGCCCTTGTTTAATCCCGTAACGGAATTTTCTCCGCCCAGAATTCTTTTTACCCGGATCAGCAACAGCGTTTTTCCATGGCCGGTAGCAGCCAGTGCAAACCTGGCATTTTTTAGTCGCTGTTTTTCCAGCATAAGTAACGCCGATGCATAAGCGGAAGGGTCGTAGCGGAACTGAAGAACCATATCATCGCAGCTGTTTTCTCTCTCTTTTTTCAGTGAATCGCTCAGTAATCGGGAAAATGGATTAAAAAACAGAATGATGTCCGCAAATGCGATCAGCAGATTTATCAGGTAATCGTTCCGGCGGATATGGTTCAGTTCATGGATCAAAATAGATTCCGCCTGCTCTGTGTCAATCTGATTTAATACCGTTAGCGGCAATAAAATGATTGGTTTCCAGTAACCGATGGTAAGCGGCGTTTCTGTTTGTGCTGAAAGCCAAACGGCAACCGGTTTTTTGATGCCCATTCTTTCGGCAATGACCCGGACAAATATTCGCCATTCGGGTTTGGCCCTTATCAGATTTTCGGTGTATAGCTTTTTCGAATGCTGGTATTGAAGAAATAGCCGGATGATCAGGAAACTGATCGCCAGTAAATAAAAGGCAGTAAGGAGCGGGAGGGCTTCGTTAAAATAGGGTTGTAATTGTGCCAGAGGAAGCCATAAACTTTCCGTTTGAATGGCCGGATCAGCAT
>JAEZAY010000274.1 GCA_023427575.1 Bacteroidota bacterium
GGTTCGGATCCCGATGCCTACCCAACCTTTAAAAACATCTGGGGTGATATCACCAATCCGAATGCCATTCTTACCAACCATAATATTGAAGTGAGCGGTGGTGCTGAAAGAGTTAAGTATTATGCAGCGCTGGGTTATCAGTTCCAGGAAGGGATGTGGCCCGCCACTAATTCACGCCGTTATAACATGACGCTTAACCTGGATGCCCAGGTTACCAAAACAACCAATGTATCTCTGAATCTCAACGGAAGATATCAGAAAGACGAATACCCTGCCGTATCTACAGGCCGGATCTTTGAACTCATTGGATATCTGCATCCGCTCTACGGTCCGCTCCGTTTCAGCAATGGCATGCCAGGAACCTTTCTTACGGGCAGTCTCTTTAACAGTGGCTACCAGAACGTAAATAATACAACCATTTATACTCAGCTTTCGATTGAGCAGACAATCCCCTTTATTCCCGGTTTAAAAGCCAGGGGTACGGTTGCCTATGATCCAAACTATTTCATGAATAAAGTGTGGACCCTGCCCGTACATAAGGCAAGTCTCGACCGGTCTCAAACACCCTATGTCATTAATGATGGAATCTGGGGTCAGACAAAACCCTCGCTTACCCAATCGGTGGATTTCGCTCATCAGCTTACCTACCAGGCCGGTTTTAGTTATGACCGCAGCTTTGGAAAACACAGCGTAAATGTGTTGACTTTATTCGAAGCAAAAAGCAATTCGCTCACAAGCCTGCTTGCCACCAGAAGAAATTTTAACCTGGCCATTGATGAGATTAATATGGGAAGTTCCAGTCAGGCTGATATGAGCACCGGCGGTGCGTCTACTCTTGCCCGTCAGATGGGTCTTGTTTACCGGGTTGCCTATGATTTCGATAAGAAATACCTGTTCGAGGCCAGCGGCCGTTACGATGGCAGCTACTATTTTGCACCCGACAACCGGTTTGGATTTTTCCCCGCTTTTTCTGCCGGATGGCGCATTTCGGAAGAGAACTTCATGAAAGATCAGTTTAGCTGGTTAGACAATTTAAAGATCAGAGCTTCTTATGGTGAAGTGGGTGCACTGGCCGGAAGTCCGTTTCAGTATATGAACACCTACAGCGTTCTGGGAACAAATTATGTGCTGGGCGGAAACGCGGTACAGGGGATAACAGCCCGTGCCGAACCAAATCCAAACATTACCTGGGAGCGGGCAAAGAAAACCGATATCGGTCTTGAAATGAACTTATGGAAAGGCCTCTTCAATTTTGAAATAGATTATTTCCATGAAAAACGCTCCAATATGCTGGTGAATCCCGATGTAATCGTTCCATCGGAATATGGCATCGGGCTTAGCCAGGTAAATGCGGGCATTATGGAAAACCGTGGTTTTGACTTCACTGCAAGCTCCAGCTACAGTTTTTCAAAAGACCTGCAGGTTTCACTGGGCGCAACCATGACCTATGCAAAAAACAAACTGATCCAGATTTTTGAAGGACCTACCACCTTTAATAATCCCAATCGCCGCATTACCGGCCGGCCACTGGGCACCCAGTTTGGTTATGAAGCGCTGGGTTATTTCCAGGCCAGCGATTTTGAATCGAATGGGGGTTTGAAAACAGGGATTGCCACCCAGCCCTGGGGTCCTGTTCAGCCCGGTGATATCCGTTATAAGGACATGAACGGCGATGGCAAGATCAACGACGATGATCTTACAAAAATCGGAGAACCGGTAGCGGCTCCACGCATTATCTATGGTTTTTCTCCTTCCATCCAATACAAGGGTTTCGGACTTGACCTTCTGTTCCAGGGTGCCGCTAAAACAAGCTGGTATTATCATGGTTCATCGGTTATGCCTTTCTGGGAAACCATGTTGCCGTACAAACAGAACTTTGATTACTGGACGCCGCAAAATCCGAATGCAAGATTCCCCCGGCTTACTTCCGCTCCAACAGTTAACAATTCACAAACCTCCTCTTTCTGGGTGGGCGATGCCAGTTACCTGCGTTTAAAAAGCGCCACTTTATCGTACTCCATACCAACAGCATTTATGCAGCGGGTAGGGGTGCAGGGCGCAAGGGTTTTTGTTTCGGGACAGAATATTTTAACCTGGACCAACCTGATCAATTACGATCCTGAAATTGGCCCGAATAACTCCTGGATACCAAACGGCAGCTGGGGTTATCCAAATCAAAAAGCCATTTCTGTCGGAGCAAATCTCACCTTTTAATTACCGCTTAAATAACTGGTCATGAACAATAGAACATATTTAAAATACACTGCAAATGCGATGGTGGTCCTGGCACTGGTATTCGCATTCGCTTCCTGCAAAAAGTTTCTGGAAGTTACTCCCAAAGATCAGGTAACCGATGCAACGCTATGGTCGAGTACTGATAATGCCGGACTGTTTCTGAATAATATTTACGCCTCCATACCAACCATGGATACGGGCGATCCGCTGGATAATTATTCCGATAATTCCCTGAACGGTCAGGCAGGAAGAGTTAGTACGAATATTTATGGTCCTGGTATTTATACTGCAAGCAACGGCCCCAGCTTTTGGGGTCAGTACACCAATATCCGCAAGTGTAATCTATTCATTGAAAACGTAACAGCATCGGCATTGCCGGAAGCCTGGAAAAAACAGGCACTGGCAGAAGCCCGTTTTCTACGCGCTTATTTTTATTCAAGGTTATGGCAGTTTCACGGCGGTGTTCCGCTGATCACTGAAGTGCTGAATCAGAATGAAGAAGGGGATGGAATTTTCCGGCCCAGAGCCAGTTCAGAGGAGACATTCAATTTCCTTGAAACCGAACTAACCCAAATTGAAATGGATCTTCCGGTGGATGCCCAAACGGGCAGGGCTACCCGCGGCGCTGCGCTCACCTTACTGGGATCGCTCCAGCTGTACAATGCAAGCCCACTTCAGAATCCAACGAACGATAAAACCAAATGGGCAAAAGCGGCGGCTACTTTTAAAAAGGTAATGGATCTGAATAAATACAGTTTATTCCCGGATTACAATACCATGTTTTTTGAAGCCAACAATAACAACGTGGAAGTGATCTTTGCCCGCCAACATCTGGGAGGCACCAACCTGGCCAATTTCAGGGATGGCCATACCGGTCCGCGTTTTGTGCGTGGATCACTCACCGGCTGGGGTCATCAAAATCCCACTCAGGATGTGGTAGATGAATATTCAATGGCCAATGGTTTACCGATCACTGATCCCGCTTCCGGTTATGATCCGCAAAATCCTTATGCCAATCGCGAAAAAAGATTTTACCAGTCGATTGTTTACGATGGATCCGAATGGCTGGGCGATATCTTCGTAATGAAACAGGGCGTGGGCAGTTTGAATGCCACCGACCTTAACAACAGCAGCATCTCCACCCGTACCGGTTATTATCTGCGGAAGGGAATCAATCCGCAATATGCCAGCGCCATGAACAATGGCAACAGCGCTAACTGGATCCTGTTCCGCTATGCCGAAGTATTGTTAAGTTATGCGGAAGCGCAAAATGAAGCCTCTGGTCCGGATGCTTCGGTTGAAGATGCCGTAAATGCCGTTCGCAACCGCTCTGATTTGCCTGATTTACCCGATGGATTAACACAGGCTCAAATGCGTGTGGCTATTCATCGCGAAAGAAGAGTTGAGCTGGCCTTTGAAGACAAGCGTCTGCTGGATCTGTTCAGGCTTCGCCTCGCGGAACAGAAGTTAAACGGTACCGTGCATGCCATCAAAATTGAAATGGTAGGCAATAAATGGGTATATACCACTGTTCCGGCCGGCGGTGGAAACAAGAGCTTTGATCCGAATAAAAACTACGTATGGCCAATACCTCAGTCGGCCATCGATAAAAATCCCCAGCTTACTCAAAATCCCGGTTACCAATAAAGCGTGAATTGGAACGGATTGAAAATCTTCCGGCAGATCCGGTCCTTCGGGACCGGTATCTGGCTGGATAAAAAATGAATTGATCATGAGACGACCCATAAAAACAATGAAGACAAATGGAATTTTGGGAATCTGGATGGCATTCCTGATTCCGGGAATGCAGGGTTTGTATGCTCAGGGAACAAATCCTTCGGAGTTGAATCTTAAAATTTCATTTGGTCATTCATCTAAACAAAAAACCGAACGGTTTGTACAGTTGAAGCCTGCCAGCTCTACCATCCGGCTTTCGGAGATCAGAGGCGTTAAAACGGAAGGCAATGATCAGGTAGGCGAAATCAGCAAACTGGTTTGTGGTTCCGGCGATGTGGATGAACTTTCTACCCGGGTATCATGGACGCAGCCAGAAGCCGCTTCCCTGAAAAAAGCTGAACATCACGATGGTTATTCGGTGAAAGGGGACGGGATGTGGGGTTATCTGATGGAAAACGGCAATCCCGGTCAGGCTGCGCGTTTAATGCAGGATCAATGGCATCAGCCCGATGCTCCTGCTTTTACCGTTCAGCTTAACGAAGAAGGAACGGAAGGATTTTCAGTGGCACTGGCCAATCTGCTTCAGCACGGATCCATGTGGTTGCCCGAGCACGATGTGTTTATTACAATTGATGGAAAGGGCGCTGGTTTCAAAAAACATCTTGCTTCTTTAAAGGGTCAGCGTACCGTTAATCTGGTCCAAAAATCACCCGATGCCTCTTTTGAACAGTTCAGAAAACGCTGGGCGGATTTTGGCAACCCGAATGATTGGGATGTTTCCTGGGAAACGAAATACATGGGTACAAAAGGTCATCTAACCGTAACGGCGGCAAAGCATGGTTCAATTTATAAATATGCGGTAGACCGCTTCGCGAATGTTCGTCCCGATTTTGCTTCCCCTCATCGTTTCCGCCTCGACCTGGTGCTTGACAATCGCCAGTGGAAAGGACAGCGGATCGAAAATGGGCTGCCAATCGTCATTACAAACCTGAACAGCAACAATCATCAGTTCGAAGTGGAACAATTCGTTTCCATACTTGGTGATACTTCCACTGCGGTGCGCGGATATGTTCCCAGCCTGATGTTCAGCAAAATTAAAGTAAGCGGTAAAGGGGCCGTTAACTTTGGAATTCGCTTTAACAATGAAAGGGCTGACAGAAATCTTATCGCATCCGAAAAAAATGGCGTTTGGACAATCACGGATAACTATTCCGGCGAAACCCTGCTTGCTATTGAAGCCAAAGGATTCAGATTAAATCCCGACCTGAATGGAAAAGTGGAAAAAGGACAGCAGATCAGTTTTAACATCAGCGGTGATTTGAAAGAGAATGAAGAAAAAAATCTTATCGTTAAGCTTCCTTCGCCGGCTATATCAGGAGCAGCACTGGCAACTCTAAACAAGGAACAATACCAGTCTGCCATGGAAATAACAGATAATTATTGGGAGAAATGGATCGCAGGCGGAGCGCATTTCTCCGTTCCGGAAAAAAGGGTGAATGATCTGTATCGGGCCAGCCTCTGGCATTCGCTTATCCTTCCCCGTCATACTATCAACGATAATTCAAAAGAGCATATGGATCTTCCGTATGCAAATACGGCCTATGGTCAGAAGAACTCCGACTGGCCCATTAACCAGGCGGTTTATGTAGACTATATGATCTATGGGCTTCGCGGTTATGATAAAGTGGCAACCGAAGAGCTGAAGGCCATGTATCAAAGTCAGTTGAAACCCGATGGCCGGGTTAGCGGTTTTGCAAACTGGGGTGTATATTCTCCCGGTCACCTGTATACGATCGCGCAAAACTATCTGCTTTCGGCTAACAAAGAAAGCTTTGAACTTCTTTTACCGGAATCATTAAAAACACTTGATTTTTTACTGGCACAAATTGCCCGTTCCGATTCGCAAACCAACCGCTCCGGGCTGATCCTCGGCGCCCTGAACGATCTTACCCATGCCGAGCGCGAATGGGCTTTTACGCAGGCATATTATGTTGCCGGCCTTGAGTTGTTTGGAACAGCCCTGAAAAAACATGGCCATCCGCGGGCATCTGAAACCCTTGCGGTGGCTGCTAAAATGAAGCAGGATGTTGTAAGAGCCTTTGCCAGCGCCAGCGTAAAATCGGCAGTGGTGCAGGTAGGGGATGGAACCTGGGTAAACTATGTGCCTACCGATGCGATGACACCAAGGCGAATGATGGAACAATGGTATCCAACCGATGTGGATTGTGGTCCCCTGCATTTGACCCGCCTCGGGGTTTTTGATCCGAATGGCTGGATGACAACAGCCATGCTGCACGATCATGAAGACAATTTGTTTTTAAATAATGATGGGGCGGCCAACGAGCCGGTGTATGTTCAGCAGGGTAATGCCTATCTGCTGCGCGATGATGCTAAAAATACCATCCGTTCATTTTACAGTATGCTGGCCTGCGCCTTTTCGCATGAACAACTTACCTCACTGGAACATCGCTGGGCCTGGGGTCAGTACTACGGTCCACCCAGTACGGATGGAGCCTGGTTTGAATTGTATCGCCGGATGCTAATAAATGAAGTCGGAAATGATACGCTCCGGATCGGACAGGCCATTCCACGCGAATGGTTAAAATCTGGTCAGAAGATCGAAGTGAAAGATGCGCCAACCAATTTCGGTCCTTTATCCCTGCGGTATGAATCGGAGGGCAGCAACCAGATTAAGGCGGAACTGGATCTCCCGCAGCGAAATCCGCCGGCACAGTTGATAGTTCGATTCCGTCATCCTCAGCAAAAACCCATTCGCGCTGTAACGGTGAATGGTAAACGCTGGACCGGTTTTGATTTGGCAAAAGAGGAAGTTCGGATACCCAATCCCACTGAAAAAACCTATACGGTTATAGCGGCTTACTGAGTACAAAAAATTGCAGGAAGGCAGAATTCAAAACGAAATTAATCACCAGTAAAAACGCTTATTTTGAGGTTTAAATATATTTTATCGATTTTTCTTTCCATCCTCTGCGGATTCTCCTTTGCGCAAGAAACGATCGTGAATGTTGATTTTTCAAAGAATCTGGGTCCGATGAAAATGGAACAGATGGCGCTTGGCCAGGGAGGTTTGTCGGAAGAACCCATGCTGGAAAGCCGAAGAACGGAATTGCGGGCACTGAAGCCCGGCATCATCCGGATTTTTGTGAGTGAATATTACAATGTACTTCCG
>JAEZAY010000318.1 GCA_023427575.1 Bacteroidota bacterium
AATACCAATATGGAATGTTTGGTGCCAGCCTTTATATTCTTGCTAAAGACAATTAAATGAATGGATAAATCGGGGTTGAATGAGAAAAAACTAAGCCTGAAGCGAAAGCTGCAGGTGGATTCAGAAATCCGACAGCATATTTCTGATCTGTTGCCGGTCTTTTTCTATCTGGATAAAGCAGATGTTCCTTACACGGTAGAGTACCTTCATTGTGTAGAACCCGAATCCCTGGAATTCTGGGAAAAGGCTTTAAAATCGACGCTGTTTTTAAACAGCCCTTTCGGCCCCCAACATCTGAAAGTTTCATCAAGCCTGTATATCCATGAAGCTCTGGAGCAGAATTTTCCTTCGGTTTACCCCTTACGTTATATGCCTCCCTCTGGAATAAAATGCAGAACGGAGGATCAGCCGGCGGCAGAGATTATCCAAAAGGCGGGCATTTCACTCCAATTATCCGGATCCGAATTGTATTTTTTTTATCTCCGCTATGCACCCGTTATTAAAATTCATTTTCAGGATCTGGTTGAACACGTGAATGAATTGTACAGTTTGCCGGAAGATATTTGCATCCTGACTACTGACTACAAAAAAATTATTTTTCGTTCGCTTGAAGACGAATGGAGCTGGTCTTCCTCTAAAAATTAAAAGCAGCCGGGAATCAATCCCGGGATCAATATATTTGTTCAAATATATTGAGCATGGATTTACTTGTTTCCTGTTTGCGTAAGCCGCTGTTTATTTTACTTGCTTTGCTGTTCGCCGCCCATTCTGTTTCTGCGCAGCAAACCCCGGTTTATGATCTGCAGTGTGAATACCTTTCTGATCCATTGGGCATTGATGAACCCAATCCGCGTCTTACCTGGAAGTTTTCAGATAAAAATAGTACAAAAACATCCGCTTCTTTCCAGGTTTTGGTAAGTGAGGATTCTGTAAATCTTGAAAAGGGCAAAGGCATTATCTGGACTTCAACGTTTACTGCTCCGGTCAATTTTTTACGCTACAAAGGGTCGGCACTGAAGCCTTTTACCCGGTATTTCTGGAGGCTCTATTCCATAGATGGAAACAAAAAAATGAAAGCTGTTTCTCCCCTTGCTTTTTTTGAAACAGGTATGATGAAAATGGAAAACTGGAAGGGAACCTGGATCTCCGATAATATTGACATTCATTTAAAGCCCGCGCCTTATTTCCGGACCAGTTTCGAAACCCGGAAAAAGATAAAAAGCGCCAGAGCCTATATAGCCGCAGCCGGTTTATACGAGCTTTCTATAAACGGATCACGGATTGGTAATCATCGCCTCGATCCGGTTTATACAAGATTCGACCGCCGCAACTTATATGTAACACATGACGTGACCACCGCGCTTCAATCGGGAAAAAACGCGATCGGGGTTTTGTTGGGAAATGGCTGGTACAATCATCAGTCAACCGCCGTTTGGGATTTCCATAAGGCCAACTGGCGTAACCGCCCGGCTTTTTGTCTTGATCTTCGGATCAGTTATGAAGACGGATCAGTTGAAACAATTTCTACCGGCAAAAACTGGAAAACGGCTTTAAGCCCTGTCATCTTCAACAGCATTTATACTGCGGAACATTATGATGCCCGGCTTGAACAGCTCAACTGGAATATGGCTGAATTCGATGATTCAGGTTGGAAATCGGTGGCTAACCGTGCCGCCCCTTCTGCCAATATCGTTGCGCAGGCCATGCATCCGATCCGCAATGTGATCGCGATCCCCGCAAAATCCGTTAATAAAATAAACGATACCGTTTATGTATTCGATCTTGGCCGAAACATTTCGGGAGTTTCTGAATTCAGTGTGGAGGCTGAGGAAGGTACCGAATTCAGGCTGAAACATTCCGAGCGTTTATACGAGAATGGTAGGGCGGATATGTCGAACATTGATGTTCATTATCGTCCAACCGATGATGCGGATCCTTTTCAAACCGATATTTTCATTACCAGCGGAAGGGGACGCGAAACCTTTATGCCAAGATTTAATTACAAAGGATTTCAGTATGTTGAGGTCACCATAAGTAAACCCTTTCCTTTAAGCCGGGAGAATCTGACCGGGCATTTTATGTATAGTGATGTGCCGCCGGCAGGCAGTATCCGGTCCTCTAACCCGGTGATTGATAAGATCTGGGCCGCCACCAACAGTTCCTACCTGTCTAACCTGTTCGGATACCCGACCGACTGCCCCCAGCGCGAAAAGAATGGCTGGACCGGTGATGCGCATATTGCAATTGAAACCGGTCTTTACAATTTCGATGCTATTACCATTTACGAAAAATGGATGGCCGATCATCGCGATGAGCAACAGCCAAATGGCGTACTGCCATCAATCATACCAACCAGTGGCTGGGGGTATGAATGGGGGAATGGGCCCGATTGGACCAGCACCATTGCCATCATTCCATGGAATATATACCTGTTTTATGGCGATACCAGTTTGCTGGCGGCCTGCTACGATAATATCAGGCGCTATGTGGATCATATCGCCGATCTCAGCCCCTCGGGTTTAACGTCATGGGGTTTGGGCGACTGGGTTCCGGTGAAGTCCAAATCGCCGGTGGAATTTACTTCTTCGGCTTATTATTATGTGGATGCAAATATTCTCGCCAATACGGCCGGTTTATTAGGTAAAAAGGAAGACCAGAAAAAGTACCGCGCACTGGCCGAGAAGATCAAAAATGCGCTGAATGCGAAATACCTTAACAAAGAAAGCGGAATATATGGATCGGGGCTGCAAACTGAACTCAGCGTTCCATTGATGTGGGGACTTGTTCCGGAAAATTTAAAAGCGAAGGTAGCCGCCAATCTCGCGAAGCGGGTGGAAGCAGATGGAGCGCATATTGACGTGGGACTGTTAGGAACGAAGGCTATATTAAATGCATTGAGCGAAAACGGGTATGCGGATCTTGCTTACAAGCTGGCTTCCAGGGAAACCTATCCTTCCTGGGGCTGGTGGATCAAAAATGGCGCTACCACTTTGTATGAAAACTGGCCGATCGACGCAAAGTCGGATATTTCAATGAACCATATCATGTTTGGTGAAATTGGAGCCTGGTTATATAAAGCACCCGGCGGCATTAAGCCCGATCCGGCAAAGCCGGGCTTTAAAAACATTTTGCTGGAACCTCATTTTGTTGAAGGACTCGACCATTTTGAAGCAAGGCATAATTCCCGATACGGTGAAATTCGCTCATTATGGAAAAGAATCGGCAAGGGAATAAATTATCAGGTTTCGGTTCCGCCGGGTGCTACCGCAAGCCTCACTTTGCATAATCCGGAAGGCCTTAAGTTATATCAAAATGGTAAACAGGTTACCGGTCCATTTATTAAAAAAGCGCTTGGTTCAGGCGATCATATCTTTGAGTTAAAATAAGGTTTGTAAAGTTGAATCCGCATTCAATCTTTAAAAAATTGAAAATGAAAAATCTCTTCACCGGAATTCTATTATCATCGCTGCTTATAAGTTTACTGGCATCTGCCCAGCACGAACATCCGCAATCATCTGAATACAAATACCCAAGCGATCCGCTGGTTATGGAAAAGCTGGAGCAATGGCGCGACCAGAAATTCGGGATGATCATCCATTGGGGCTTGTATGCCGTGCCCGGAATCATTGAATCATGGTCGCTATGTTCTGAAGACTGGATAACCCGCGATAGCAACAGTTATTACGGCGATTATAAAAAATGGTACTGGGGTTTGAAAGAAGAATTCAACCCGGTGAACTTCGACCCGGAATCATGGGCAAAAGCAGCGAAGGCTGCCGGCATGCGGTACCTCGTTTTTACCACAAAGCATCATGATGGATTTAATATGTTTGATACGAAACAAACCGATTTCAAGATCACGGCAGGTCCGTTTGCAAACCATCCGAAGGCGAATGTGGCCAAACATGTTTTTGATGCATTTCGGAAAGAAGGACTGATGATCGGCGCTTATTTTTCGAAACCCGACTGGCATAATGAAAACTACTGGTGGCCGGTATATGCTACTCCAAACCGCAACAACAATTATGATATCCGCAAGTATCCATGGCGTTGGAAAAAGTATAAAGAATTTACCTACAATCAAATCAGTGAGCTGATGCATGATTATGGAAAGATGGATATTTTATGGCTGGATGGGGGATGGGTGCGGCCGCGGGAAACGGTGAATGCGGAAGTACTGTCCTGGGGGGCGCCCATTCCCGAATGGAGCCAGGATATTGATATGCCTTCCATAGCAAAAATGGCCCGGAAAGCGCAGCCGGGATTGTTGATTGTAGACCGCACAGTACATGGCGAATTCGAAAATTATCAAACTCCGGAACAGCGGATTCCCGACCAGGCGCTGCCGTATCCCTGGGAAAGCTGCATTACACTTGGCGGCGCATGGGGATATGTGCCCAATGAGAGTTTTAAGTCTTCTGCCAAAGTGATCCATAGCCTGATTGAAATTGTTGCAAAAGGCGGAAGCTTATTGCTGGGGATCGGTCCAAAGCCCGATGGAACGCTGCAGGCGGAAGCGGTTGAAAGATTACAGGAGATTGGAAATTGGATGAACCAGAATGGAGAAGCTATCTACAATACCCGTACGGTAGAAAAATTCCAGGATGGGAATGTATTTTTTCTTCAATCTAAATCCGGAACCGCGAAGTACGCGTTGGTTTGCATTCCGGAGAATAGTGAAATTCCGAAAACCATTGAGTGGTCTGGAAACCTGCCGGCGAAAAACGCTGTTCTCCGACTGGTACAAAATGGCAAAAAGCTTAAATATCAGGTGAAGGGAAATAAAGTGAAGGTCATTCTTCCGCCAATGAAGGAAAAGACTCCTGCGCTGGCTTTTTCCTGGAAATAAAACCAGCTTTTCTCTGATTTAAGCAGGGAGGAAAATCGGCCCTATACCGTGTTTTCACCCTCCCTGTTCCATTTTTTCACGGTAGAATTTACAGTTATTATCCGGGGAAAGAACTTTTTTTCCCGGGTGCATTTTTGTGTTTCAACAATTTTCTTTCTCAATTAAACCTTTGTTATGAAACGCAAACATGCTTCAATTGCCCTGCTTACCGTGGGTGCCGCATTCAGTTTCATCGCCTGCCAAAAGAGCGATGCTATTAACGATTACCAGCTGGCCGAACAGCAGGAACTGCCGGGTCAGTACCGGATTGCAAGCAGCGATCGGATCGACGAAATTGTAAAAGGGTTGGCAATCGACCATTACACCCTGAGCTTTAACTCTGCCATTCCAAATGCAGGGATTACAAGAACCGCCTATGGGGCCGACAACTACCTCACTTATGCCGATCCCCAGGATCTGATTTGTCCCGAACCTTTTCGCCTGAAGCAAAAACGGGTTCCGATCTGGAAACTGCCCACATTCATCTGGCCAACCTGTCCGGATATGATTATTGACATCAACCGGCTCTCAAGAGTGCAGGAGTTGCTGGCTGCAGCCGATCGGGCCAGTTTTGGAAAGCTTCAGCAATTCAAATTATCAAATGGCGGTGGACTTCTTGCCGATGAACGTTTTACCGGCCAGTTCCGGTCCATGCAGCTGGATAAAATTGATGAGCTGACCCGCGATCTGAATGGTGAAAAGTACATTATGTTTCAGCAGCCCGGCGATTACAGCGGCGGATTTACCCGCAGCTTTTACGGGTATGCCGACCTGCCCTCGCTCGTTTTTAAACCCTACCGGAAAAATCTGAAAGATCTGCTGAAACCAAAGCTGAAAGGCTGTTTTGATCCCTTAGTGCTTACAACCATTAAAGAGAGATTGCAGAAGATTGATCCTGTTCAGTTCAAAACCCTGAAAGTAACGCCCATCGCCGAAACCAAATCTGTTGCCGTTTTGGCCATGTACTAAAGTTAACCTTCAACCCGTACCGGTTCAGGCCAAAGTCAGAGCCGGTACTTCTTCAAATTTATTGTCATGAAATCCCGCTACAAATACGTTTACCTGCTGGTTGCTCTGCACCTGGTTATGGTGATTCTGTACGCGTCTCATTTTGCAGAATGGGGCGCTGGCAAATCAGTCCTAAGCCGCTCCATTGGCACCATAGGTCACTATACCGGAAGCAACAACATCTTCAGCTTTTTTGCGCCGGGGCTGTCTGATCAGCCATATGTGATCTATACCATTCTCGACGCTTCCGGAAAAGAATATATAATTGATCTGAAGGGAAGATCGCCGGATTTCTCCAATCGGGTGAATAATATTTACGGCTATCTAACACTGGAGGAAGGAAGACAGATATTTTCTGCCAGCCTGAGCCGCTTTATTCTGAACAAATATCCCGATGCCCAAAAAGTTCGGGTGGCCATGGTAGTTCAAAAAATTCCTACAATGGATCAGTACCGGAAAGGTGAAAGATGCCAGTGGCGATTCTGGTTTCACCGCGATTTTAAACGGGACAGCAGCCGGTTTGTTTCGCAATGATAAATACTTACGACTATTCTTTACTCACTATACATTTTAATACAAGTTGGTATGAGAAATCTAATTTCGGCTGTAAGGCTTTTTTTCACAAGGCCTGTAGCTATTGAAAGCCTTGGTTTATTCAGAATTCTGGTAGCTGCTTTTGCGCTTGTTCAGGTAATTGTACTATTTCCCGACTGGATGACTCTTTATGGTCCCGATGGATTACTGCCCTGGCCTTTAAGCGATGCTTTATCAACCACCGGCACGCCGGCCATTTCCGACCTGAAGAAATTATTAATCAAAACAGGTATTACGGATCATGGCGCGCTTTACCTGGTTACCACGATCTATATTATTGCATTGGCCGGCCTGCTCGCCGGTTTTAAAACCCGGCTCATGGCTATAATGGCCTGGCTGATGCATCTTATGTTAAACACTACCGGCCATTTTACTGCGTACGGAGTAGAAACATTCACTCATATTTCATTGTTCTATTGTTTGGTCCTTCCGGTAGGATCATCCTGGTCCTATGATGCATATAAAAAGCCTGTTCTGGTTCCATCCGAACTCAGCACTCTTTATCTGCGCCTTTTGCAGTTGCATTTGTGCATCATGTATCTGGCCAGCGGGCTGGAAAAATCGATGGGGTCTCAGTGGTGGAATGGCGAGGCCATCTGGATTGCCCTGCAGCAGGATCAGTTCAATCAGTTTGATATAAGCTGGATGGCATCCGTACCCTGGGTTCCAAAAGTGCTGGGTTGGGGAACCCTCGTAATCGAAACATTATATCCTGTTGGAATTTTTTGCGCATCAACAAAGAAGTGGTGGCTGGGTTCTATTTTACTGATGCATGCGGGCATTGCGGTATTTTTGGGACTGCACCTGTTTGGTGCATTGATGATTTTACTTAATGTTGCCATTTTCGGCCAGCATGTTTTTCCTGCTTTGTTCAGCAAGCGAATTCGCTTTCCCTGGCAAAAGAACATTAACTATGAAAGCATCAGCAGCTCGATGTATATTCTGACCGCTGAAAAACAGCATAAGCGGGTGTATTAAATGCCGGTAGTTACAAACCATTGGTGTCCGGTTAATAATTTTAAATTTATCTGAAACCTGTATCAATAGTAAGTTACGAGCAGTCATTGTAAATGACCCTTCCACTTTTTTTTAGAAAAAAAGTGGAGCAAAAAAATCGGGCTCCGGAATAAATCCTAAAAATTGAAACT
>JAEZAY010000341.1 GCA_023427575.1 Bacteroidota bacterium
GCTCACCAATAAAAAGCTCATCGACCGCGGTACCCGAATGGTGATGGAAAGAGCAGCCATTTCAGATTATCAGGCGGCCAAAGAACTGCTGATCCGCTATGGTAGTGTAAAAAAAGCGGTAGAAAGCGTGAGCTAGACCGGCGTCGGAAAGGTAAAGACATTTATTCCTCAGAAATTAGATTGATTTTAAATCAAAAACCGGTTTTTTAAGCCTGCCGATTTTAACGGTAAAGAAATCCAGAATGACGGGTAAAAATCCAAAATTGGATTAAATTGCCTCCAAAGAGGTGATGAAATGCATGAAATAGAACCGTTTTATAACTGGAGGTATATTTATACCAGTGAGGAGGATGAGCGTTCGCCTTTTTACGGCAGATCCTATTCTGAATTTGAATACTCCCAAACCATTTACAACTACTATATCCATCCGCAGTGGGATGAATTTGAAAGTAAAACCTTGTACCTGAAGGTATTGCTGGCCGACTACGATGAGCATTATATGGTAATTGAGCTGATCGGTGAATGGAATGATGCCATTGAGAACGATATCATGAACCTGAAAAGAGAAGTGATCGATAAGTTTTTTTATGAGGGGATCAGCAAGTTTATTCTGATTGCCGAGAACGTGCTTAATTTTCATTCCGGCGATAAGGATTATTATATGGAATGGTTTGAGGAAGTAACCGATGAAAACGGCTGGATCGTATGCCTGAATATGCCTGAACAAACCCAGTACGATTTTACAAGAGCCAAATTGCAGCGTTATATTGAGCTGGTGGATCTGCCCAACTGGAGAATTTACAAACCTTTTCACCTGTTCAGATTAATTGACCAGCAAATCTCAAAACGGCTGGAATACTGATCTGTGGCTGAGTTCAGCTTTCAATATGGGCCTTGGCCATCGTAAGAAAGCCCGGAAAAATATTTTGGAAAAAAAAGATAGTATTTACATTTGATCTGCATGATGAACTCAAAAGCATACGGATATTTTTATTTTTTCTTTTTTTATTTTAGAAAGAAGCCGGGATTGCTTTTGTTAACAGGTAAATAAAATAAACAGATTAACATAAAGAGTCCCGGCGGAAGCCGGGATTTTTGGTTTATAACCTTATTGAAATGAAATCCCGAACAGAAAATAGCAGATCAGCCAATGCAACGAAACCCGCATCAAATCCCCGCATTTCCATTCAGGGTTATGAGGGCAGCTTTCACCAGGTAGCCGCCAGGCAGTTTTTTGGAGATGATGTGGAGGTGATTCCCTGTGCCAGTTTCCGTGAACTGATAAAGATCGCTTCGGTCAAAAAGGATAGCGAGGGCGGGATCATGGCAATCGAAAATTCCATTGCCGGAAGCATTCTTCCCAATTATAACCTGCTTCAGAAAAGCAACCTGCGGGTAAGCGGCGAAATCTATCTGCAGATAAAACAAAATCTGCTGGTAAATCCGGGGGTTAGTCTGGCAGAAATCCGCGAAGTGCATTCACATCCCATGGCCCTGCAGCAATGCCTCGATTACCTCGATCAGTTTAACTGGAAGCTGATTGAAACGGAAGACACCGCGCTGAGCGCAAAACATGTTCACCAGCACCGGAGCAAACATATTGCGGCCATTGCCAGCCGTCTGGCCGCCGATCTTTTCGATCTGGAAGTAATCGCGCCCAATATCCACACCATGAAGAATAATTATACCCGCTTTCTGGTAGTGCAGCGCGAAGAAATGGTGCAAAACATTGAAGATGCCAATAAAGCCTCGCTCACTTTTCATACCGATCATTCAAGGGGCAGCCTGGCAAAGGTGCTGGCACGAATCGCGGATGGCGGCGTTAACCTGAGCAAGCTCCAGAGCTTTCCCATCCCCGGCACCGAATGGCAGTATTCATTCCATGCCGATATGGAATTTGATCATATTGAACAGTTTGAAAAAGTGATAGAAGCAATCAAACCCGTAACCGAAGCCTTAAAAGTTTATGGTGTTTATAAAAAAGGAATCACCGTTTAGAAATTCATACCGAAAAAAATCTCAATGAAACCATCAGAGCGCTTAAACGGAATCGGAGAATATTATTTCTCTAAAAAGCTTCGGGAAATCGATGAACTGAATAAAGCGGGGAAGGCAATCGTGAGTCTTGGCATCGGCAGTCCCGACCTTCCGCCGCATCCGTCCGTAATTGACGTGTTGAGTAAAGAAGCCCGGCGTGCGGATGTACATGCGTACCAGAGTTATAAGGGAACTCCGGTTCTGCGGACGGCCATCGCCGAATGGTATAATAAATGGTACGGAGTTTCGCTGAACCCCGATTCTGAAATTCTGCCCCTGATCGGGTCGAAAGAGGGGATCATGCATATTTGCATGAGCTTTATAAATCCCGGTGATCCCGTATTGGTGCCAGACCCGGGTTATCCCACCTATCGCAGTGCGCTGCAATTGGCCGGAGGCAAACCATTGGCATACAAACTGACCGAAGAAAATAACTGGGCTCCGGATTTTCAGGAGATCGAAGATTCGATTCGAAATGCGGAAACCAGGCCCCGGCTGATGTTTGTAAATTATCCGCATATGCCTACGGGTCAGGCTCCGGATGAATCCCTGTTTGAAAAGCTGATTGCCTTCGCGCACGCAAACAACCTGCTCATCATCCACGATAATCCGTACAGTTTTATCCTGAATGATAATCCCCGCAGCCTGTTAGCGGTGGAAGGATCCAGAGAGCTGGTAATTGAATTAAACTCGCTGAGCAAATCCCATAATATGGCGGGATGGAGAGTCGGGATCCTTGCCGGATCAAAAGCGCATGTGGATGAAGTAATGCGGTTTAAAAGTAATATGGACAGCGGCATGTTCCTACCCCTGCAACTGGCAGCGGCCAAAGCCCTGCAGCTTGGACCCGAATGGTTCGAAGATCTGAATTCCATCTACCGTTCCCGGAGGGAAAAGGTATTTCAGTTGCTGGATCTGCTCGAATGCCGGTACTCCAAAAAACAGGTTGGAATGTTTGTCTGGGCCGCCGTTCCGGATTCTTACTCTGATGGATATGCGCTCAGCGACGAGGTATTATATAATGCAAATGTATTTATCACCCCGGGAGGCATTTTTGGAGATGCGGGAACTAAGTATATCCGGGTAAGCCTTTGCTGTCCGGAGGAAAGGATAGTGCTGGCAATGGATCGCGTTAAAGAAATGCAGAGCGTCAGCAGCCGCTGAAAATGAAATAGGCAGGCCGTATTAACGGCTATATATAAACGATATTAAAGGTGGCAGGAAGATCCGGCCACTGTAAACCTGGAAAAATGATAGTAACTGTTATAGGAATTGGTTTGATCGGAGGTTCGATGGCCATCGCGCTGAAGCAGAAAGGAATTGCCTCCACCATAATCGGCGTTGAAAAAAATGCCGATTACCAGAAAAGATCGCTCGAATTAAAACTTGTCGACAAAATTCTTCCGCTGGAGGCCGCGGTATCGCATTCCGATCTGGTGATCCTGGCTATACCCGTGGACGCCTCGGAAAACATATTGCCCCAAATACTCGACCTGGTCGAAACCCAGGTTGTTATGGACGTTGGTTCAACCAAGGCGGGCATCATCGATGCTGTTCAGCAACACCCCAAACGGAAACGTTTTGTAGCCTCGCATCCAATGTGGGGAACCGAATTCAGCGGCCCGGATGCCGCCGTATCCGGAGCCTTTCTGAACAAGGCCGCCATAATTTCCAACCATTCCGACAGTGACGCTGATGCAGTGGAACAGGTGGAGAAGATCTATCGCGCATTGGGGATGCATTTACTATATATGGACGCGGAAGCCCATGATCTGCATGCCGCCTATGTAAGTCATATTTCACATATCACTTCATTTGCTTTGGCGAACACCGTTCTGGAAAAAGAAAGAGAAGAAGATGCCATCTTCGAAATGGCCAGCGCCGGCTTTGAGAGCACGGTTCGGCTTGCAAAAAGTTCTTCTTCCACCTGGGTTCCCATCCTGAAGCAGAACCGCGAAAATGTGCTGGATGTATTAAATGAACATATTTCACAATTGAAAAAATTCAAAAGTTGCCTCGAGCGGGAAAACGTGGCGTATCTATCCGAACTGATCGAAAACGCCAATAAGATTAAAAAAATTCTAAAGTGAAGCGAAACCGGGGCTGTGATTTCGGATTGAGGAACAGAACATGATTTCTAATTTAAGTATTTAGTTGAGAGTCAAGGGTAAAGAATGATAGCAATCAAACTAAAATCGTCAGAAGAATGCATAAATCCTACCTTTGCGCAAAATTTTTTTGTATATGATGACATTTGAAGGGTTAGGGTTGGATTCCAGGCTTGTTCAGGCACCAGATGCTCTGGGTTTT
>JAEZAY010000323.1 GCA_023427575.1 Bacteroidota bacterium
ATCTGAAAGAATGAAAATTGAATTTCCCGTCCAACATCCGACTGAACTCCAGGCTCCAGACCATTAGTGTCCGGTTAAGATTTATTACGCAGCCCGATTTTTATGCGCCAAATTTTTTCTAAAAAAAGTGGAAGGAGTCATTTACAATGACTGCTCGTAACTTACTGTTGATACCGGTTTCAAACAAATGGAAAGTTATTACCCGCATAGCAATGTAACAGGAATACGACAAAGCCGGTCAAAAATCCGGCCGGTACATTTTTAATCCCACCAGCTTTTCCGGTACGCTTTGATCATTCCAGCATGAATGAATGACAAGCGCTGCTCCCAGGGCGGTTGCCTGCGGCATGGAAGCCGCATATACCTCCAGTTCGGGAAAAGCGGCAGCCAGCAGATTCATATAAATCGCGTTATTACTGAACCCTCCATCAACGAACAGCCTTTTTACGCCGGTTCGCCCTAAAATCAGACTGGTAGAAAAATGCTGGTGAACAATCAGGCTTGCAATCAATTGGTAAAGTGCCTGTTCCGCTGTTTTAAATGCACTCAGATCCAGAGTATCAAAATGCAGTAAGGTTTTACCAGCTTCATCCCGAAGGAATTCAGGCATTGTCCTGCCACTTAACGCAATTGTTATTTCATCTTTATTATACGGAATGGAAAAAAAAGCTGCCGGATCGAGATTAAAATGATAAGCAATCCGCTTCAGTTCCGTTTCATAGAAGTGGCCGCCAAAAAAACGCGAAGCCTTCACTGGTTTTCCCTCATACGATAAATACGAGAGGCAGTCTTTTTCCAGCTCGTATGTACTGAGCGGCTCCTGGTTGAAGGGATTTAAAGAGATACACCAGGTGCCCGTTGACAAAAGCACAAAAGGTTCCGGAAAACTAACCAGATAGGGAATCAGCGCGGCGGAACTGTCGTGCAGGCCAATACCTGAAATCAGTTGATCCTCCTTAATTCTTCCGGGAAAACAGGAACCGGCATATACCAGCGGCGCCAGTTTTTCGGTTATTCCTTCCTGTTGCACCCAGTGGTGGTAATCATTTTTCCGAAAATCCCAGAGCGCTGTATGACATCCGATGCTGGTTTTATCGGACACATATCGTTTCGTTATCAAAAAACTCAGGTATTGAGGCAGATGCAGCGCCTTGTAAATATTTTTATAAACTTCCGGTTTTTCTGCTTTCAGCCGGTATAGTTGCAATCCGGAATTCAGGCTGCCCAGAGCCGGAGATGCCGTTTGATGGGAGATCGTGGTTTTACCACCGTACTCGCTGTAAAATTTATTTTGAAGTATGGGATCATAGGGCTTCAGGTAATTGTACAATGGGGCCGCCGGCTTGCCATCTTGATCTAACAGCACAAAGCTGGCACCATAAGAAGCGAAATTAACTGCCTTCAGATCCAGTTGGGAATCCTGCCCTGCTTTCGCCAGTGAATCCAGTACGAAACCCTGGAGACTAACCAGGTTCTCACAAGGATACCCGTCTTCATCCACCGACTCTTCCAGCCGGGCTGAATACTCGGAAACGATCTGATATTGCTGATCGAAAAGAAGCAGCTTTTTGTTTGTCTTGCCAATATCAAATATGGCTATTACCGGAGGCTTTTTCATTTATAAACCCGTTGCAACAGTTTTTAATCCACGCTGTTCAATCAGTTCTTTTCTGAGTTCAAGATCTCTGAATAAGCGCACGGGAGCAAGCGCGGCGCCGGCACGCAATCTCGCTTCAGCCACCAGGGGCCGGGTATCGGTGCGGAAAGCATGCTGTAATATTTCCTGCGCCATGGTGGTGTCGTTGTTCATCTGTGCTGATTCCAGCTTACTGCGATCCACGAGCAAAGCCTGTGCATAGGCAATCATAATGGCTTCCACAGATTGCAACAGATCTTCCAGCGGATCCTTCACATTATGTGATGCATCGATCATCCAGCCCAGATCAGCAGCATGATTCATACCCCGGGCATCCATTCCTTCAATCAGTTCATTAAAAATGAGAAATAGCTGATAAGGTTTGATGCTGCCAACGGTAAGATCATCGTCTCCATATTTGGAATCGTTGAAATGAAAACCACCCAATTTGCCTTCCATCAGTAATAAGGCAACAATCTGTTCAATATTGGCATTGGGCAGATGGTGACCAAGATCAACCAGTGTATAAGCCCGGGAACCAAGTTTGGAAGCATAAAGCAATGACTGACCCCAATCCCCAACCGTAGTGGAATAAAAATTAGGTTCAAAAGCTTTGTACTCCACAAACATTTTCCAGTTAGAGGGAAGGGCTGCGTACACTTCTTCAAGACATTCGAGCGTATACTGAAAGGATTTTCGAAAATTTAACTGCCCGGGAAAGGAAGAGCCGTCGGAAAGCCAAACGGTGAGTGATTCAGAACCCAGCTCCACACCCTGTTTTATCACTTCAATATTATGATCGACCGCCTGTTTGCGGATCGATTTATTTACGTTTTGCATGGAGCCGAATTTATAGCTCCATTCCTGTCCGGGCTGATCCTGAAAGGTATTTGAGTTCATTGCATCAAACCGAAGGTTATGCTGCGCGGCCAGTTCCCTGATGGCTTTCGGATCGGATGGAATATCCCAGGGAATATGTAAGGATATGGCGCCACTTGAGGCGTTTAATGCATGTAAAATTCCAATATCGCCGATTTTTTCTTCCAGTGAGCGAGGTTCACCGCCGGCGGGAAAACGCCCGAACCGGGTTCCGCCGGTACCAAGGGCCCAACTCGGAATGGCTACCTGGAAAGCCATTAATTTTTCAATGATGCCTTCAGCATTTTCAATTTCCGATTTTATAAAGTCAAAGTTCCGGGTATGAGCGGCCAGATTTTTTTCATTATGGCCGGCGATCAAATCTTTCTGTATATGCATGCCTCGCAAATTATACAATTAAATAGGGTGTTGAACGAATGTTTTACTTGAAACCGGCCGGATTCAGGCCGGAGGAAACCCAAATTCTAAAATAAGGTTCCGGATCTTGCAAAAAACTAAAATAGTCGGAAATGAAATACCTGCTATCCTGTACTGTAATGTTGGCTTTAACTGAACGAGGCTCTGCTCGGAAGGGATCATTCTAAAATAAGAGTAAAAACTGTAAAGAATAATTGGATTATAATCTCAGATTGTTTGGATTAGTTCTTCAATCCACCTGTTTTTTCCCTATTTTAGTCCTCTTAATTCTAAAGTCGTAATTTTTTGCATATGAAATATTGTTTAACTCTTATTATTATAGTGATGAGCTCTCTTACCGCCGTTCAAGCGCAAACCAGCAAAAAAACTTCCGACAGTTTATTAAGACATGTGGTATTGTTTAAGTTTAAAGAGTCTTCTTCTGCTGCTGATGTAAAAAAAGTGGAAGATGCATTTTTAGCGCTTCCTGCAAAAATTAAAGAAATCAAATCGCTGGAATGGGGGCTTAACAATAGTCCGGAAAATATCGCGCAGGGTTATACGCACTGCTTTTTTGTAACCTTTGAAAGTGAAAAGGCCAGAGATATTTATCTTCCCCATCCCGATCATAAAAAGTTTGGCGAAGTACTTCACCCACATCTTGACAAGGTTCTGGTTTTTGATTACTGGACCCGAAAATAACCGGTTTATCGAACAGAGTTTTTCCAGCCGGTAATAAGAATTGTGAAGGTTTTTGTTACCGGAATTTTTATATTTCCACCCGCCTGCCGGTTTCCATCGACTGATAAATGGCCTGGATGATCTTAACATCACGCAGGCCCATTTCGCCGGGAACCCGGGTTTCCTGGTTGTTCTTTATGCAAAGCGCGAAATCATCCATTTGGGCGGCCTGCTGATTGATTTCATGGATCTGAACCGGCCCGTCGCTGGTATTCGCCTTAAGGGCCTTGTATTCATAAGCCGGCTTCAGTTCAAACCAGCCAGATTCTGCTTCCGCCCGCAACAGGTTCATTTTTTTTGAATAGTCTGATACACATTCAGCTATTCTTCCGGAAGGGAATTCCATCGTCCAGCTCAGCGATTGTTCAACATCCCTGAATTTTTCCGGTTCGGTTTTTTCGCCTTCTTTGGCTGTTACCGCAATTGGATCTTCTCCCAGCGTATAACATGCGCCCTGGATACAATAAATACCGATATCGGTTAATGGGCCGCCGCCTGACATTTTTTTGTCTACGCGCCAAACACCGCCTTCTACCTCCATTCCGTTTTCAGCGATGATCTTTTTTACATTGCCCCATTTATCTTTCTGTCCGTTTTCCATCATCCAGAGATTAAATGGATCAAAATGAAGCCGGTAACCAATTGATAACTTTACCCCGGCTTCTTTACAGGCACTGATCATACGCTCGCATTCTTCAGGAAATATTGCCATTGGCTTCTCGCAGATAACATGTTTGCCCGCTTTTGCAGCCCGAATGGTATATTCAGCATGCATATTATTGGGCAAAACGACATAGATGATATCTATATCGGGATTATCTTTTATCTGGTCAAAGTTTTCGTAACTGTACACGTTTCCATCCGGAATTTGAAATTCTTTTTTCCATTCTTCCGCCTTTTCCGGTGAGCCGGTTACGATGCCTGCAAGCCTGCAATGTTTTGTTTCTTTTAGAGCAGGCCCCAACTGACCCTTGCTGTATTTCCCAAGTCCCACAAGTGCGATTCCCAGTTTATCTTCTTTCATGTTATTTATTTTATAGCATCACAAATCATGGAACCAGAAATTCAAGAAGCCCTTCCCTGATCTCAATCTTCACCTCCTGCAATTTTGGAATTTTGACGGTACTGTCATCCACATGAACATGCGTTCCTTCCCAACTGATTAGGATTTCTTTTCCTTTAATGGTTTTAAAAGGATGAGAATGAAAGCCCTCCTTCCGAATTTTGGCAACATAGTCGCAAAACATGGGGATATCCTTCGCTCCCAGAGCCACCACTTCCAGGAAACCATCATCTGGAGTGGACTCCGGCGCAAGCATGAGGTTGGGTCCAATCGACCTGGTATTCATCACCTCCGCCAGTATATATGAACCGGAATGATCTTCGCCGTCTACCTGCAAATTGCAATGCCGGGGCTTGTAAGTAGTTACGATTTCATTGATCAGATCAAGCGCCTGATTGAGCTTTTCCTGTGGATCATCTTCGATTTCTTTCTTGCGTTTTTTCATCTCCATCATCAGATAGGGAAATAAGCCATAACCAAAACTTTCCAGGAAAAACCCGCCCTCATCAATCCCATCAATCCGCCCAACATCAAAGCTGCAAATGGATTTCGGATTCCAGCCGGCAACAATATCTTCCGGCTCGCCGCTGAGATTCAGGGTTTTGGCAATATTATTTGCTGTGCCCAAAGGAATCAGACCGATGGGATAACGTTTATCCAGAACCGAACGTTTAAGAAGCAACTCGGTCACCTTACGAATTGTTCCATCGCCGCCGGCCACAATAATAAAATCGCTGTCGGGATCTATTTCATCATCTTTCCATCCTTTTTCAGCTGTGGATGAATATCTACATTTATAACCCTGGTTTTCTATCATTGCTACCAGTTCCTTTTTGGAATGGTCTTCACCCCCGGCGCCGGGGTTATGAAATAAAGTGGCAATTTCCATATTTGTAATTATAATATCAGGGCATGATAAAATTGTACCAGTGAGTCTGGCATAATATTGTAGCCAGCTTTATCTATGAGAATCCTGATAACCAATGATGACGGAATTTATAGTCCGGGAATAGCAGCGCTGGCCCGTTTTGCTTCTGCCTTTGGCGAGGTTACCGTGGTGGCCCCCGATGTTGAACAGTCTTCCATGGGTCATGCGGTTACGCATTCAAGGCCTTTGTCTTTTAAGAAATCGCCGATCCCCTTTGATGGGATTGAAGCATTTCGGGTGAACGGCACGCCGGCCGATTGTGTTGCCATCGGTACGCATCTGTACACGAAGATAGATGTTGTTTTATCCGGGATTAATATGGGTCCGAACCTGGGCAATGGCATGTGGCATTCCGGAACCCTGGCGGCCGCCAAGCAGGCCGTTCTGCTAGGCATCAAGGGCATTGCACTTAGTACGCCTGTGGGGAAAACCGAGCCCGATTTTGAGCATTTGAAGCCCTACGTGGACAAAGTACTTGGTACATTATTGAATATAGAGGGATTGGGTCTTTACAATGTCAATTTCCCGCCAGACCCGAAAGGCTGTGAATGGACGAAACAATCGGTTCGATTGTACGACGGAACGGTGATTCCGGGCATGGATCCGCTGGGAAGAAAACATTACTGGTTTACCGTAACACCTCTGGAACCGGCAGAAGAAGGCACTGACCGATGGGCAGTTGAAAATGATTTTGTTTCCATTACTCCTTTACGGCTCGATCTTACCAACCATACGCAGTTATCGGAGCTATCTAAAACCCATGGTTTTTGATCCGGAGCCATGGGGCGACTATTAGAAACCAGTTAAAGCGAAAGAATGTAATACTGAGGCGGGAGTCCGGAGTCGGGAGTCTCTGGAGGCTCTGGAGTCGGGAGTCTCCTTATAAGATAAAGACCATTTCCCGGCTCTGATAACTGTTTTTACTATCTCTACGCGTCCGTTTTAAACTAGCAAATTTCCACATCATTGTTGTCCGGGCAAAATGATTCCCCCGGGCCTCGGAAGAAATCCGTTAAGAAAATTGAAACG
>JAEZAY010000374.1 GCA_023427575.1 Bacteroidota bacterium
TATTGCCTTTACAAACAATTAAACACTCTGCAAAGGCTAATTTTAGTCATATATTTTCAGGAAAAAAAGTGGAAGGGGTCATTTACAATGACTGCTCTAAACTTACTGTTGATACAGGTTCCCCTAAATGGATTATTAACGGAAAACAATGGTTTGAAAACCCTATTTTTTTCTTTTGAAATCGCCCCTTTTCCATGATTTTATATACTCATTCCAGGCGAATGGGTTAAAGATATTCTGCGGCGGAGCCTGGCCTGCATGATAATACCTGCGGGCGGAATTGGAAAGATTCATATTGGCATTTTCAAGCCCATCGGTGGGCAGAGTTCGGGCCAAAATCCGGCGTTTCGATTCTTCGGTATTCTGCCGCGCTATTTCCAGTTCGTCAAAGGGAATGTCGGTATTTACAAAATCTCTTTCAAACTGAGCCCGGGTAGGCCTCGGCCTGATGATGGTTGCGGGCAGATATACGGTATCGGTCACCATCAGCTGGATCATACTGTGCTGGTTGCCTTCAATATCACGGGGAATGGTTACCAGTTGCGGTTTGTAACCGATCGAACTGAATTCGATCTGGTCTCCTTTCATAACCACTATTGAAAAAACGCCGTCGTCATTGGTTTCAGTTCCTCTTCCCTGGCCCTTCACAATCACACTCACGGAAGGAATGCCGGTCAAACTATCGGAGGTCATCACCACGCCAAATAGCTGAACCACAGAATCCTTCAATTTATCAAACTGTGCGGATACGGATACGGGTAAAACCAAAAATGCCGACATCAACACGTAAAGTAAACGTCTTTTCATTGCTGTCAAACCTACGTTTTTTTGTTTAATGCCTTTTAAATGAAAAAAATTTTAACACAAGCAAACGGGTTGAAATACTTATGATAATAAGCATCTTATTGGCTAATTTTGCCGTTTATTAAAAAGGCCTTAAATGACGGAACAGAAAATACTGGAAGCGCTGGGGAATGTACAGGAGCCCGACCTGGGGAAAGACCTTGTTACGCTGAATATGGTAAAGGATATTGAGATTAACGGGAATAATGTGGCGTTTACGGTGGTTCTAACCACACCCGCCTGTCCGCTTAAAGATATGATCCGCAATGCCTGCGTGAATGCCGTCAAATTGCTGGTGAATCAAAATGCCGTGGTGGATGTGCGGTTTACCGCCAATACAACCAGTAATCGGGTGGATACCAAAAATGTGCTGGCTGGTGTTAAAAACATCATTGCCGTTGTAAGTGGGAAAGGGGGCGTAGGTAAAAGTACGGTGGCCGCCAATCTGGCGCTGGCCTTTTCAGAAGGCGGGGCCCGGGTTGGATTAATGGATGCTGATATTTACGGACCCAGTGTTCCCATCATGTTTGGCGTTCGGGGTGAACGACCGATGATGAAAAATGTGGGTGAAAAAGGGATGATCGTTCCCATCGACCGGTATGGAATTCAGCTGATGAGCATAGGTTTGCTGGTAGATGAAAAAAATGCGGTGGTATGGAGGGGACCGATGGCCAGCAGCGCCATTCGTCAATTTGTTACTGATGTAGCCTGGGGCGAGCTCGATTATCTGATCGTTGACATGCCTCCCGGTACCGGCGATATTCACCTCACTCTTTTGCAAACCGTTCCCGTAACCGGAGTGGTGGTGGTTACTACCCCGCAGGAGGTTGCCCTTGCCGATGCTAAAAAAGGAATCGCGATGTTTGGCCAGGCGCAGATTAAAGTGCCGATAATCGGACTGGTTGAAAACATGAGCTATTTTACGCCCGCGGAACTTCCTTCCAATAAATATTATATTTTCGGGAAAGAAGGCGGTAAAAAGCTTGCGGAAGAATATGAACTGCCTTTCCTGGGTCAGATTCCTCTGGTTCAGGGAATCCGCGAGGGCGGTGATATTGGAATTCCGGCAATGCTGGGCGATGATGCCATTTCGCAGGCAGCCTTTCGCGATTTCGCTGGCAATACGGCCCGAAGCATCGCCATGAGGAATGCCCAAATGGCTGCCTCCAAAGTGGTTGAAGTGCTCGAGTAAAAATTGGTTCAGTACGTTTAAATGCCGGTAATTTAAATTTCCGGCTCACCATACAAACAAAACGATTGCAGCTTACTGAAGTGATTGGCTGAATGCCGGTTTCTTTAGTAAGCTGTATTAATTTAATAACATGTATAACCTGCCGTATTTTCGGGAAAAGGATGAATCGGAGCTGGATACGTTTATCCGCAAATATTCCTTCGCTACCATTTGCGGCAGCGGTCCCGATGGAAGCCCGGTTGCCACGCAGGTTCCACTTTTGATCCGGAAAACGGAAGATGGTTACCGGCTGCTGGGACATATCATGAAGCAAACCGATCACCATCTGGCTTTTACAAAAAACCCGGCCGTCCTCGTCCTGTTTACCGGACCGCATTGTTATATCAGCGCAAGCTGGTACACCGATCCAAAGCACGCATCCACCTGGAATTATATGACCGTGCAGATGAAGGGAATCCTCCATTTCCTTCCGGAAGCTCAACTTATTGAAATTCTCCGCGAAACTACGGCGCACTACGAAAATGATCCCGGCTCACCCTCATTGTATGATGATCTTCCGGAAGAATATACTGGTCGTTTGCTGAATGCCATTCATGCTTTTGAAGTGGAAGTTAGCGAGGTGAATCATGTGTTTAAACTCAGTCAGAACAGAGATGAAGCCAGTTACGCAAAGATCATTTCGCGGCTGGAATCGGGCGAGCCAGAGGCGCAGGCCATTGCCATAGAGATGAAGAAAAGAAAGAATCAATTATTTAATTCCTGATCAAACAGAATGGATTTTATGCGAAAGTTATCTGAAAAACTGGAACTGGTGGCCGTCATCTTATTTGTGGTTGTTTGCCATATTTTAAAAGGG
>JAEZAY010000376.1 GCA_023427575.1 Bacteroidota bacterium
CGTTCAGGCGGTCACTGATCTGCTGGTTCTCATACCTCTGTCCCCATTGAATATAATGATTGCCGCGGTCATAACTGCCCTTATGCGAAAAGTTCAGCATCCGGATCTCCAGTTTATTGCGGGCGAAATTCTGAAACAGTCCGGCACCCAGTGGATTATTAATCAGGCCAAAATCAGACTGCGATTTGTCGAACTCTCTCTCTCCAAATAAGTAAGCACCCGTAATATCAACGCCTTCCTCTTCCCGGTTTTCAAAATAGGAGCTCATCCATTTTAACCGGAGTTTACTATTGGGCTGCTGGATGTACGAAAGTCCAAGCATCGACGTATTATACCGGTCAACTTCTCTGCCGCTGAAATAGATGTCCAGGCCAAGATTGGAAGTAAAGTATGGTGAAAAAACGCTCGAGCTAAGCTGACTGAAAGCAGGGATCAGGCTAAATCGCGTTCTTGAAGTATTTCCCAACAGTTCCAAACGGTTGCGATCGTTGATTGAATAGGTAAAAACGGCCTGCAAATCAGAAGAGGAAGGCACATAATTACCCTGGGTTTCCTGCGACCGCAGCAGGTTCCGATTGCTTCTGTTTCGAACCCCGGCAATCCAGCTAAACCGATCGTTTTTGCTGCTACCTTCCAGATGAAGCCCCTGTTCCAGCAGTCCAACATAGGCCGATCCACCCAACCGGTTTGGTTTTCGGTATTGAATATCTAAAACCGACGACATTTTATCGCCATAACGGGCCTGGAAACCGCCATTATAAAAACGAAGGTTTCTGACCAGTTCCGGATTTATAAAACTTAACCCTTCCTGCTGGCCGCTTCGAACCAGATAAGGACGAAATATTTCAAAATCGTTTACATAAATCAGATTTTCGTCGTAATTGCCACCTCGTACAGAATACTGCGATGTAAGTTCATTGTTCGAGCCTACAAAAACTTTGATCAGACTTTCAACTCCTCCGGTAGGAGTGGGAATATTAATGGCATTTTTTGGATTCAATACCATCAGTCCGGCTTCATGGCGGCTTCTTTCACTGGTTACAGTCACCTGCTCTAGTTCCACATCCCCTCTTTTCATTCGTACAACGATCCGTTCATGTTCACCTTCATTTAGCAGGAAATTCCGCTGCTCCGGTCTGTAACCAGTATGTGAAAATACCAGCGCGAATGCTTTATTGGAAAGTACATTCAGTATAAAGGTTCCGGAATCAGTGGTTTTAATGCCGGCCTGCCTTCCAAGAATGGTTATGGAAACATCCCGGAGCCGGTTTTCGTTTTCATCTACCACCATTCCGGAAACAGTCGCGGGATTTTTATGTGCGAAACTCGTTGCGAAAGCAAGGTTAAGAATGATGAGTATTAGAGATATGAACGCTTTCACCCTGGTTTAGTTATCTGTTCCCGAAATTAACCCGTTTTCGGGCAATTTCTAAAACAGATAAAAGCGAAATTTATTTTATTTGTGCATGTTTACCAACCCGGGATTTTTAAAAGTTGTACCGTTCATCTTGATAATCGTTCTTACAACTATTGCAGGCTGTTATAGTGAAACATCCCCGGAAGATACTGGCAGGGGGAGTGCGAAAGACAGCTTTCAGTTTCGGGAAACCATTGCAGAGAATAATCAGGGGGTTATTAATCTTGGCAGTTTCAGACGAAAAAATCCTTCTGACCTGCTATGTCAGTCCTGGGATTTACTGGATGTGGATGACGCATCTACCAGTCAGCTTATGTTTGAAGAAGGGAAGGGCAGGAGGCTTTATGCCGGTATTTCTTTATTCAAAGATTCGATGGCCGTTGTAAATCCAAGGGAAGAAATGAAGATCGGAACCTGGCAACTGGCACCGGTAGGCAAAGAATACATGCTGAATATAAAAACTGAAAAAGAAATTTTGAAATACCGGATCAGTGATCTGAAATCACGCATGATGAAACTCCACTGGATCAGCGGAAATGATTCTTTATGGATGAATCTGCGGACAAATGGTATCGTTCATATATACCCGAAAAATGATCCTTTTCACCCTTCTAATCTGCAGTGGCGAATCAGGCCATCAACCAAAGAACCGGATTCCATGATCCGGAAAAGAACGGAAGACTGTTTGAAATTTTACGCACTGCTTTTCAGAGATGCGATCAAAACCCAAAAAACCTCCATAACCTATGGCGGATTGCCTTCGGTTTTTAACTGGTACAACCGGGGCATCGGGCTCGATCCGGTGGATGAGGTCAGTGATGCATGGATCAGTTGTTTTTATGATCGCGAAGACGCTATGAAGAGCTATAAAATTTTACAGGATCTGATTGTACAGAATGAGTTCGACTGGCCCCGCGGTGTTCCCTCCTGGGTTTACAGTACGCATTCAGTACTTGAACAAATGTACCATACCCTGCGCGCGAAGAAATAAAGAGCCTTCGGTTTGGGACTGCTTCAATGTTCTAGCGTGGATAAGAAGAATTTTTATTTTCATGATGCTGGCGGGCGGTATCCAGAAAAAACTGGTGAAGGTCTAGCACCTGCGGAATAACCAGATGCTGGTCATCATTGTTGATAACGAAATCGCATAACCGCATTTTGATCGTTTCGGTGATTTGGCGGTTCATGCGTTGCTGAACCTGTTCGCGGCTTATATTATCTCTTTTCATAGATCGGTGGAGGCGAAGGGCATGCGGCGCCCAGACCCCGATAATAAAATCCAGTCCCGATGCTGCATCCGATTCAAAGATCAGCGCAGCTTCTTTTACCGCATACGGGTATTGCTGCCTTTGCATCCATAATTCGGCATCCCGAATGGTGATGGGATGAACCAGTTCATTCAACTGATCCAGCTTTTGGCGGTCATTAAAAACAAGGGAGGCGATATAGGCCCGGTCGGGCTGGCCATTGGCATAGGTTCTGGCCCCAAAACGGGCGATGATCTTTTCGCGTAGTTCTTCGTCCTCATTCATCAGACGCCTGGCGGCCTCATCGGCATAATACACAGGTACGCCCAGTAATGCAAATATGCGTGCGACCGTACTTTTTCCGGATCCGATTCCACCGGTTATGCCTACACGAAGAACCATTTCAAAACGGGTTTAGGTTTCAGAGCAGGAGTTTCGGTTGATCTTTCACCCAATCGAAACTCCTGTCTGTTACCAAAAAAAAGTTAGGCTTTTGCCGGAGTTTTGTTGATCTGATTGGTCCATTCCATTGAAATGGCACTGCGTTCAATCCGCAAATAGCTGCCCGGGCTGGTTTCCATCATAATGGTGCTGTCTTCATTTACCTTATTTACAGTGCCGTGAATTCCTGCAATGGTTACAATCCGGTCGCCTTTCTGCAATTCTTCCTGGAATTTTTTAGCCAGTTTTGCCTTTTTCTGTTGAGGACGAATCATAAACAGCCAGAACACCAGGATCATGCCTCCTAATAATAACATTTGAGGAAGTGCCGAAGTGCCGGCCTGTAAAAAAATAACTAATGCTGTCATTATATTGATTTTGTTTTAAAAATGGTGATAAACGAATGCGGTCGTTCAGCGAAGAATTCTATCGGATAGAAAATCGGTTATTATTTTGATTTCAACACTTCAACCATAAACTCTACCTGGTGAGTCTGCGAACCAACGGTATTGGCATTTACGATAATTTGTTTGTGCTGCAGTCCTTCCCGGCCCTGGCTATCGAAAGCGCCGGAAATTTCAGCTTCGGCCCCCGGCGCAATGGGTTGTTTGGGGTAGTCGGCAACGGTGCATCCGCATCCGGGCTGAACCGAATGAATCACCAATGGCTTATTACCGGCGTTGCGGAACCGGAAGGCAATCTGTAATTTTTGTCCTTCTTTAATCTTACCAAGGTTTTGGGAGGAATCAATCCACTGCAAAACCGTCAGGTCCGATTCATCAACAATGGAAGTTACGGGCGAGTTTTCCGCTTCGCTGCTACAGGCAGCAGCTCCCAGGGCGATCATTGCAATTAAGAATAAATTTTTCATTCGGGATTTTTTTACAAAACTAAAAACAAAGCGGGCGATTACTTAAAAGCCACCTTGTACATTTTATTGTCTTTTACAAGATCTTTATGGATATTGTCGAGAATCCCATTCACAAAATGCCCACTTTGCTGGGTGGAATAGTCCTTCGCCAGGTCAATATATTCATTAATCGTAACCTTTGGCGGGATAGTTTCGAAAAACAGGAACTCGCAAACGCCCATCCGCATCAGCAGCATATCCAGCAGGGCAATTCTTTCGGCCTCCCAGTTTTTCAATTTGGGGCGGATATATTCCATCGTAACTTCCTTTTTCTCCAGCGCGGTTTGCAAAAGTTTTCGGGCAAAATCCTGCTTTTCCGGACTGATCAGCTCATCAAAATTAAAACTGCCGGGTTTCGACAGGAAATTAATAACCAACTGACTGGTCATCTGGCTATCATCGTCCCAATTAGAAAACTGTTCTTCAATATAGCCGGTAAAAGATTCATTGGGAAGCATCAGATCGGTGAAAATAAATTCCAGGATCTCTTTTTCTTCTTTTTTATCTCTTCCTTCCACCCCAATGTACTGTTGATATTTTTCTGAATCCGCCAGTTGCAGATAAATTTTCCGCAGCAGTTCTTTATCATCAATCAGATCGGGCCGGTATTGTTTAAAAATCCGCTTGTACGATTCATTTTCCAGAATTTTCCAGAGCAGTTCATTTCCGGCTATCTTGATATTTACGTGCAGATCCTGTTCGGTGGGGAGATGTTTGGAGGCGCGGTTTTTAGCATCCGTTTCCGAATACCGGGCTACTTCAGTTATAAAATGAATCAGGTAAACCAGTAACTGTTTGCTTTCATCGAGGTATTTACGCAATAGTTTCTCCGGCTCCCCGGGTTTTAATAAATCTTCATGACTTTCCACCGAATACAATGTCTGCATCACTTTAACCCGGATATTTCTTCTACTGATCATTTCTGCAAGGAGCTATTTTGAGCGGGCAAAGCTAACGGTTTTCAGGCGCCAGTCAAAAAACTGCCCAGTATTAATTTCATAATTCTGGTTATCAGGGCAGGCAGTAACAGGCCAAATTATGACGATCTGCGGGCTGGTCTACTGAAATATTGACATTGAGTCCGAAAATCCGGCAAGCGGAAGGCCTTTTTGAGGCGGCCGGATGGCAATTCCTGAAAAAATGACTTTAAAAAAGGATTGGTACGGAATTCGTTTACCTTTGACGGCCTGCAGCCCTTGCAGCTAATCAGATAGAAATTTTCATTAAACTAAACAAAAATTGCTTAAAACTATGGCTACGAAGTTAAATGTTACCCCGCTTCATGACAGGGTAATAGTGAAACCCGCAAAAGCTGAAGAGAAAACTGCCGGTGGTATTATTATCCCTGATACCGCTAAAGAAAAACCGCAAAGAGGTACTGTGGTTGCCGCGGGTCCCGGTAAAAAAGATGAGCCTGTAACTGTTAAGGAAGGCGATACGGTTCTTTATGGTAAATACTCCGGAACGGAGATTCAGATTGAAGGTGAAGATCTGCTGATCATGAGAGAAAGTGATATTCTTGCGATCGTTTAATAAACTTATTTAATTACCTAATTTTCAAATTCCGTTTTATATGGCAAAACAATTATATTTCGACATTGATGCCCGCAATAAGATGAAGCGCGGGGTTGATATTCTCGCAAATGCAGTGAAAGTAACCCTCGGTCCTAAAGGACGTAATGTGGTTCTGGAGAAAAAATTTGGTTCACCTGCCATCACTAAGGATGGTGTTACGGTAGCCAAGGAAATTGAACTGGAAGATCCGATTGAAAATATGGGTGCTCAAATGGTGAAAGAAGTTGCTTCCAAAACCGCGGATATCGCCGGTGATGGTACAACAACTGCCACTGTTCTGGCCCAATCTATCATTAGCGAAGGCTTGAAAAACGTAGCTGCCGGTGCCAATCCGATGGATCTGAAACGCGGAATCGACAAGGCGGTTTCTCAGGTAATTGAAAATCTGAAAGGCCAGTCTCAGGCAGTTGGAACCGATACAGCGAAAATTGAGCAGGTTGCCACTATTTCTGCCAATAACGACAATACAATTGGAAAACTGATTGCCGAAGCCTTCACCAAAGTGGGTAAAGAAGGTGTTATCACCGTTGAAGAAGCTAAAGGAACAGACACGAATGTTGATGTGGTGGAAGGTATGCAGTTCGATCGTGGTTATATTTCTCCTTATTTTGTTACCAATAGCGAAAAAATGGAAGCTGAGCTTCAGAATCCATACATCCTGATCTACGATAAGAAGATCAGCGCTATGAAAGATATTCTGCACATCCTTGAAAAAGTTGCTCAGGGCGGTCGTCCTCTGCTGATCATTGCTGAAGATCTGGAAGGGGAAGCATTGGCAACACTGGTTGTAAACAAATTACGCGGAACCCTGAAAGTGGCTGCTGTTAAAGCACCTGGTTTCGGCGACAGAAGAAAAGAAATGCTTCAGGATATTGCGATCCTTACAAAAGGCATCGTTATCTCTGAAGAGCAGGGATACAAACTGGAAAATGCTGACCTCAGCTATCTTGGAACAGCAGCATCTGTTACTATCGACAAAGACAATACCATTGTTGTTGGCGGTAAAGGAGAAAAAGATGCGATCCAGGCTCGTGTTAATCAGATTAAAGCACAGATCGAATCTACCACTTCCGACTACGACCGCGAAAAATTGCAAGAGCGCCTGGCTAAATTAAGCGGCGGTGTGGCGGTGCTTTACGTAGGTGCTGCTACTGAAGTAGAAATGAAAGAAAAGAAAGACCGCGTTGATGATGCGCTGCATGCTACGAGAGCGGCTGTTGAAGAAGGAATTGTTCCTGGTGGTGGTGTTGCTTACATCCGCGCCATTGCTTCTCTCGACGATCTGAAAGGAATCAATGATGATGAAACTACCGGTGTTCAGATTATTAAAAGGGCAATTGAAGAACCTCTTCGTCAGATCGTTGTAAACAGCGGTATCGAAGGAAGCATCGTTGTTCAGAAAGTGAAAGAGGGAACCAGCGATTTCGGTTTCAACGCACGCACCGAAGTTTACGAAAATCTTTTGGCTGCCGGAGTAATCGATCCTACAAAAGTAACCCGTATTGCTCTTGAGAATGCCGCTTCTATCGCAGGAATGTTGCTGACCACAGAATGTGTTATTGCCGACAAACCGAAGAAAGAAGAAGCACATGCTCATCCTGGTGGTGCACCTGGTATGGGTGGAATGGATTATTAATCTTTCCGCAGTTAATACCTGTATTAAATTACAATCCCCGTCATTTGAATATGGCGGGGATTTTTTTTGCCGACAGAAATACAAGCCGAATCTGTTAGTGATCTGGTCATTGGTATTGGGGTAAAATGTATTCCCCCGGGCCTCGGAAGAAATCCGTTAAGAAAATTGAAACGGACGGCGGTGATAATGTGCCAATGTGCCAATGTGCTAATGTGCCAATGTGGAAATGTGATAATCACTGCTGTCCGGGAAAAAGTTATTCCCCCGGGCC